>CAMJTZ010000045.1 GCA_946408865.1 uncultured Clostridia bacterium | reverse complement strand
TCCTGGTGGAGCCATCTGAAGATGGCCCTGCAGATGCTGCCGAACCTGAATCTCTGCGGTTTCCTTTATTCCGGCTGCGATCTGGGCGGCTTCGGCTGCAATGTCACGGAGGACCTCCTGGCCCGTTTCCTGCAGCTGGGTGTTTTCACGCCTCTCATGCGGAATCATTCCGCTCTGCATACCCGGGAGCAGGAGATTTACCGCTTCTCCTCCTGGGAATCCATGCGGGACACGGTCCGGGTACGCTATGCGCTGCTGCCCTTCCTGTACAGTGAGTTTATGAAAGCAGCCCTTTCCGGCGGCATGTATTTCCGTCCCCTGGCCTTTGATTATCCGTCCGATCCCCGGGCCGTCCGCACGGAGGACCAGATCATGCTCGGCGAGGGCTGCATGATCGCTCCGGTGCTGGAGCAGAACGCCGTCGGCCGCTATGTGTATCTGCCGGAGGATATGCTGATGATCCGCTTCCGTTCTCCGGAGGATTATGATCTGGTTCCCCTTTCGAAGGGGGATCACCGGATCAGTTGCGGCCTGCGGGAATTTCCCCTCTTCCTGAAAAAGGATCACCCGCTGCTGCTGTGTCCCGGCGGGGAATCCTCGGAAACGCTGGATGATCATACGTTCACCGCCCTGTGTCTCACGGACCGGGAAACGACCTATAATCTTTACCGGGATGACGGGTACGACCCGGATCCCGTCCTCGCGGATCATCTGACCGCTGTCTCCGTTCCGGCTCCTGCTCCGTGTGCTTCTCCTGTTCCCGGGGTTGCAATTTCAGCGCTCGTATTATAGAATAAATTTTAGCAATGTTTACCTGAGACCGAAGGAGGCCGGCATCATGGAAATGGATTATGTCCTTATAACAGACAGCGACAGCGATCTGCCCTATCACCTGAAAGAGAAATACGACATCCCGGTCGTTTATATGCCCTATGCCCTGAACGGCAAGGAATACTTCGATGATCTGGGCCAGACGCTGGATCACAAGAGTTATTACGACGCGATGCGCAACGGTGCAAATCCTGTTACCTCCGCGCTGAATGAAGCGGCGTATCTTGAATATTTCGAGCCGGTCCTGCAGAGCGGAAAAGATCTGCTCTTTGTCGCTTTCTCCAGCAAGCTTTCCTGCACCCTGCAGGCAGCCGCCACCGCCCGTGAAAAACTGCTGAAGAAGTATCCGGACCGGAAGATCACCATTGTGGATACCCTGAGCATCTCCGGACCTTTGACCCTGCTCGTTCTCAAGGCGCATGAAATGTACTGCGCCGGCAAGCCCATGGATGAGGTTGCCGCATGGCTGGAGGCCAACAAGCTCCGCAGCCAGGCCATCTTCACCGTGGATGATCTGAAGTATCTGAAGCGCGGCGGGCGTATTTCCGGCGCCGCTGCCGCCATCGGTACCATGCTGGATCTCAAGCCTATCATCGTCGAGGCGAGCGACGGCACGCTTCAGGCCGGTGAAAAGATCCGCGGGCGCAAAAAAGCTCTGGCCTATATCGTGGATGCCATGATGCAGGCGGAGCCCGATCCGGCGGAAAGCCCGATCATGATCCTGCATGCCGACGCGCCGGAAGACGCGGAACGCGTCAAAGCCAATATCGAGCCCAGGCTCCCCGGCGCCAATATCATGATTGAGCCGATCGGCCCCGTCATCGGCGCGCATGCCGGTCCCGGCACCGTGGCCCTCTGCTTCATCGGCAAGGCCGTCCGGAATCCCTGATCCAGAGAAATCACAGCCCCGTCTTCCGACGGGGCTGTTTTCATTTTGCTGTTCTACCGCAGGAATCCGCTAATAATCTGCTCCTCCGCCTCTGCTTCAGTCAGTCCCAGGGTCATCAGCTTCGTCAGCTGTTCCCCGGCAATCTTGCCGATTGCGGCCTCATGGAACAGAGAAGCGTCCACATGATCGGCCTCCAGTCCCGGCACCGCAAGAATCCGTCCTTCGTCCATGATGATGGAATCGCATTCCGTATGCCCGCTGCAGGGAGCCTTGCCGACGATCTTCGCGTCAAACTTCTGGAAGGAGCGGTCGCGTGCCACCGACCGGCTGACCACGTCCGCGCTGGAGTCTTTCCCGTTCAGTTTTACGTCGTATGTGCTGATCGCGCGCTGCTCCCCGTGAGTCATCAGCCGTTCCCGCACCACCAGCTTCGCGCCGGTATCCAGCTCCGCCACCGTGGTCCGTTCCGTATCGTCCACACCCTTGATCTGCACCATTTCCATTTCCATGGTGCTGTCCTGTTGCATATACACTTCCGTCACCGGATTCAGGATGCGTTTGCCCTTCCCTTCTCCGGATCCGTAGTGTTTCTCAACATAGCGCACCTTCGCCCCGGGACCGACATAGAAACGGTGGATCCCGTCGTGCTGGGAATCCTGGTTTCCGCAGTTGTCGATTCCGCATCCGGCGATAATCACCACATCGGATCCTTCCCCGATGAAGAAATCGTTGTAGACAACCTCTTTCAGTCCGCTTTCCGTCATCACAACGGGAATGTGCACGCTCTCGTTCTTCGTTCCCGGCCGGATCCGGATCTCCAGTCCGCTGACATCCTGTTTGGAAGTGATTTCAATATTAGCGGTGGAGCGGCGTCCGGCAGACTGGCTGTTCGCGCGGATATTGTAGGCGCCTTCCGGCACCTCATGCAGATCGGCCACCTCCATCAGCAGCCGTTTCTGAATCTCGTCCATCATGCGTCCTCCATCCCGTCTTTCATCGTTTTCAGCAGGCGGTCGCAGGCCGGCGCCTCCGCGCTGTCCGCGCCCAGGGAGGGATAGATCTCCTCCCGGGTTCCCTGCTTCTCCACCCGGCCGTCCTTGATCACAATGATCTCATCCGCGATGTTCAGGATCCGTTCCTGATGCGAAATAACAAGGATGGAACTGTCCGCAATCGTTTCGCGCATGTTCCGGAACACCTCAATCAGGTTCCGGAAACTCCACAGATCGATCCCGGCCTCCGGTTCGTCAAACACCGACAGCTTCGCCCGCCGGGCCAGCACCGTGGCGATCTCGATCCGCTTCAGCTCCCCGCCGGACAGGCTGGCGTTCACTTCCCGCTCCACGTAGTCCCGGGCGCACAGGCCTACCGCCGACAGGTAGTCGCAGGCCTCCGCGGCTGTCACTTTCTTTCCCGCTGCAATCCGGATCAGATCCACAACCCGGATCCCCTTGAAACGCACCGGCTGCTGGAAGGCATAGGCAATGCCCATGCGTGCCCGCTCCGTCACGCTTTTGTCCGTAATATCCTCCCCGCCGAAGAAGATCTTTCCCTCCGTGGGTTTTTCAATGCCGGCGATCAGCCGGGCCAGCGTGGATTTCCCGCCGCCGTTGGGCCCCGTCACGACAATCAGTTTCCGGTCGGGTACCTTCAGGCTGATTCCCCGCACAATTTCCTTGTCCGCGCCTTCCTCCGCAACCTGGAAGGACACATTCCTCAGTTCAAGCATATCCGCAATCTTTCTCCCCGCTGACCGTATTTATTTCATCAGTTTTTTCCACAGGAACCCGTCGAGGTTTCCCCATTCGCTGACCGTGATCGTTTGGATTCCGAACCGGTCCATCACCGCCAGCAGAATGCAGATCCCGTGCACCACGATATCCGCGCGCCCGGGCTGCAGGCCCGGAAGGCGGATGCGCGCCTCCAGCGGCATGCCGGCCAGTTTCCCGCCGATTTCCTTTATTTCCTCCCTGTTCACCCGTGTCCCGTGCATATGGGTCCGCGCTGTCCAGGGGATCTCCTTCACCATCGCCGCCATCGTCGTAAAGGTGCCGCCGGTGCCGATCCAGGTTTCCGGAATCCGGATACCGCCGTTTTCTTCCAGCTTCTTCTCCAGGATCTCCCCGGCCGCCTTCACCACCGGCGCCATATCTTCCACGCACCCGACGGGCAGTTCCCGGAACAGGCGTACAGCGCCCATCTGGCAGGAGAAAGCGCTCTCAATGTCGTCCCCGCATCCGGTAACGATTTCCGTGCTGCCGCCGCCGATATCGATCACGCCGCAGAAACATTCATCCTTCACGGCCCGAGAAGCGCCGAAGAAACTCAGCCGCGCTTCCTCCTCCCCGGTAAGAATGATCGGCGCAATCCCCGCTGCCTGCTCAATGGCATCCATAAAATCCTTCCCGTTCACGGCGTCCCTTGCCGCGCTCGTGGCAAACACGCTCAGATCCCCGGTGCCTTTTTCCCGGGCAGCTTCCGCCATCCGGCGAACCGCTTCCGCCGTTTTCAGGATGCTTTCTTCCTTCAGCATGCCGTTGCTGTCGAGGCCCGCAAAAAGGCGCGTGCCTTCCCGGCCGCGGTACAGGCGTTCAAAGACGCCTTCATTGTTCCGCGCCACGAGTGAACGTACAGAGTTGGATCCGATTCCGATAACAGCAGCCTGCATAAGCGTTGTTCTCCTTTAGTCCGCCACTTCGTCCACGAGAATCCGCAGTTCTTCCTCCGTGTAGGCATAGAGCGCTTCCGGATTGGTAAATTCAAACCGGATATCGTCCCGGTTGATGAAGGAATAGTTCTCCTTCGCGCTGGAGAGAATGAAGTCCTCCGTCCCGACAACCTCCAGCTGGTTCCGCAGGTCTTTCTGTTCCTCCTGCAGTGCGGCCAGGGCTTCCTGCAGAGCCGCCTCCTGCTCCGCTTTCCGGGACAGGTCCCCCTTCATAATCAGATGGAGGCAGAGAAACACGGCCAGGATCAGCGCCATAATCACGATAAACCCTTTGATGGTCATTGCCCGCTGCATCCCTCTTCCTCCTTTCTTTTCCGTCCGGTGTGTTTCTTAATACAGTTCTCCGCCTCCGCTTTAAAATCCTGCCAGGAAGCTGAGCTGATTCGTCTCCGTCAGGCCCTCCAGGGCGCCGTGGGTCCGCAGTGTATCGATGACCGCGCTGCCGGCTTTGCCGCGTACGCGCAGATCTTCGATGCTCAGGAATTTCCCTTCCTTTCTGGCTTCCGCGATCTGCACTGCCGCGCTCTCGCCCAATCCGGGCAGGCTGATGAACGGACAGCGGATATTGCCGTCCTCCATCCGGAAGTGCCGCACGTCGCTGCGGTACAGGTCCACCGGCAGGAACCGGATACCCCGCAGATTCATCTCCAGCACCAGCTCCAGGCAGGTGGCCGTGTCCTTGTCCCGCGCGGTCGGCTTGTCCATGTTCCGGATCTCCGTGATCCGCTTCCGGGCGGCTTCCGGACTCAGGATCATCGTCGTCGCGTCGAATCCGTCCCCGCGCACCGTGAAGTACGCGCAGTAATACGCCAGCGGATGATGCACCTTGAACCACGCCACCCGCAGCGCCATTGTCACGTAGGCCACCGCGTGCCCCTTCGGGAACATGTATTTGATCTTCTTGCAGCTGTCCATGAACCAGTCCGGCACCTTCTGGTCAATCATGGCCTGCTCCATCTCCGGTTTCAGGCCTCTGCCCTTCCGGACGCTTTCCATCGTGGTGAAGGCCAGCTTCGGTTTTACGCCCTTGTCGATCAGGTAATTCATGATGTCGTCACGGCAGCAGACGCATTCGCTCAGCGTTGCCGTGCCGTTGGCAATAATCTCCTGCGCATTCCCCAGCCATACGTCCGTTCCGTGGCTCAGACCGGATATGCGCAGCAGTTCCTCCATGGTGTGCGGTTTGGTTTCCTCCAGCATACCGCGCACAAAGCCGGTGCCAAATTCCGGTACCCCGTATGTGCCCGTGTTGCACAGCAGCTCCTCCGGCGTCACGCCCAGCGCCTCGGGGGACGTGAACAGGCTCCGCACCGCCGGGTCATCCAGCGGAACGTCCTTGAAATTGATCCCCGTCAGCTTTTCCAGCTCGTGCAGCATCGTCGGGTCATCATGCCCGAGGCAGTCCAGCTTCACCAGGATATCGTGCATTGAGTTGAAGTCGAAGTGCGTGGTGGTGAAATCGCTTTCCAGATCGTCCGCCGGATGCTGCACCGCGGTAAAGTCGTAGATTTCGTATTCCAGCGGAACGACGACCATGCCGCCCGGATGTTGTCCTGTCGTCCGCTTGACGCCCGTGCATTCCAGCGCCAGGCGCTCCTTTTCCGCGTTTCCGGCCTGGATCCCCCGCTCCTCAAGGTATTTCAGCACATAGCCGTAAGCTGTCTTGTCCGCCAGGCCGCTGATCGTACCCGCACGGAACACATGGTCGTGCCCGAACAGCTCTTCAACGTAGTGGTGGGCACGGTTCTGGTATTCGCCGGAGAAGTTCAGGTCAATATCCGGCACCTTGTCTCCCTCGAAGCCCAAAAAGACCTCGAAAGGAATGTCGAATCCGTCCTTGGTAAGCTTTTGTCCGCAATCCGGGCAGTCCCGGTCCGGAAGATCCACGCCGACATGGTACTGGCTTTTGTCCACGTCAAAAAATCCTTTTCGGCAGTGCGTGCAGCGGTAATGCGGCGGCAGCGCGTTCACCTCGGTGATCCCGCACATCCGCGCAACCAGGCTGGATCCGACGCTGCCCCGGCTCCCCACCAGATATCCGTCCTCCAACGAGCGGGAAACCAGTTTCTGCGCAATCGCATACAGCGTGCAGTAGCCGTATCCGACAATGGATTTCAGTTCCTTGGTCAGCCGGTTCTCAACAATCGCAGGCAGGGGATTTCCGTACATTTCCTGCGCTGTGGACCAGGTCATATCCTGGATCATGTCCTCGGCGAAATCCCAATAGGGCTGGAAGGTGTCCTCCCCCTTCGGATGCTTCGGAAACAGGCGGATCGCCTCGATGCTGTCCGCGATCTTCCGCGGGTTGTCGATGACGACCTCCCTTGCCTTTTCCGCACCGAGGTAAGCAAACTCCTCCAGCATCTCGTTCGTGGTCCGGAAATACAGCGGCGGCTGCAGATCCGCGTCGTCATATTTCATGCCGGCCTGGATAATGGCCCGGCCGACTGCGTCCTTGGGATCCAGGAAATGCACGTCGCCCGTTGCCACAACCGGTTTTCCCATCTCCTCGCCCAGCCGGACGATCAGGCGGTTCAGGTTCCGCAGGTCCTCCTCCGAGTCCGCTTCGCCGTTGCGCAGCATGAACGCGTTATTCCCGATGGGCTGGATTTCCAGATAGTCGTAGAAGGAGGCGATCTCCTTCAGTTTTTCCATGCTCTCGCCCCGTACCGCGGCGCGGAAAAGCTCTCCCGCCTCGCAGGCGCTCCCGAGAATCAGGCCGTCCCTGTATTTCTGAATAATCTCGCGGGGCATATGCGGCGTCCGCTTGAAATATTCCAGGTGGCTGATTGAAACCAGCCGGTTCAGGTTCACCAGCCCCGTCCGGTTCTTCGCCAGCAGGATAATATGCCAGCTTTCCCCGATCGCGCCGCCCTGCAGCGCGGCGTTCAGCTGCCGCTCGGTCTGTATCTCCGGATACTGTTCCCGGGTATCCCGGAACATCCGGTCCAGGCACTGGGCCGTCGCCGCGGCATCGTGGACCGCGCGGTGGGCGTTCTTCAGGCTGACGCCCAGGTGTTTGCACAGCGCGGCCAGCCGGAAACTCTTCAGCTTCGGATACAGTTTCCGCGCGTACGTCAGGGTGTCCATCACCGGCACGCTGCAGGAAAGGTTCAGGCGTTTCAGTTCGCTCCGCAGCAGGCTCGCGTCAAAGGACGCGTTGTGCGCGGCAATCGGTGCGTCCCCGATAAACTCGAGCAGCTTCGGCAGCACCTCCGCCGCTGTCGGCTGCCCCTGCAGGTTCGCGTCGGTGATCCCGGTAATCTCTGTGATTTTCGGCGGCAGCGCCTCCTGCGGATCCACCAGCTGCTGGAAGGTTTCCGTCACCGTGCCTTCCGTCAGTTTCACCGCGCCGATCTCTATAATCCGGGCCTTCGCCGTGTTCAGTCCCGTGCTCTCGAAGTCCAGCACGACGATCGGCCCGTCGTACGGCCGTTCGTCTGCGCCGTCCACAACCGCCTTCTCATCGATCAGGTAACCCTCGCAGCCCGGAATCAGCTTGATTTCCTTCTTCTTTGCCGCCTGGAAGGCCGCCGGGAAAGCCTGCAGCACGCCGTGGTCCGTAACGGCCACAGCCGGATGGCCCCATTTCGCCGCCCGGGCAATCAGCTCCTCCGCCGGCGTCAGGGCATCCAGCGTGCTCATGTTGGTGTGCATGTGCAGCTCCACCCGCTTCTCCGGCGCGGTGTCCTCGCGCTCTTCCTTTTCCGTCTCAACCAGATCGCGCACCGTGATGGAAATCTCCCGCGCGTAGTTGTCGTACAGGCATTCGCCCCGTACCTTGACGTTCATACCGACCTGGATCCGGCTGACCTTGTCGCTGACAGCCTGCCGCTCCTCGTCGGTAATCGGCGTTTCCTCTGCCTCGCCCTTGCGCATAAAGCGGGAGCGGTAGCGGAAAAAAGCTTTGCAGAGGATGGAACTTGTATAGTCCGTCACCGCAAAGGAAACCAGCAGCATTTCGCCGCCCTTCAGTTCTTTCTGCTCCAGCTTGAATATTTCGCCCTGAATCACAGACAGCCCGCTCTCGCCGGTCAGTTCCCGGATCTCGACCGGCCGATCCGCGATGCTCCGGCCGAGGATGGGTTTCCCCACTGCCGCTGCGCCCGCGTCCTCCTTCTTCTCCGCCGCCTTCCGGGGCCGCGGCTGCTTTCCTTCGCCTTCCGACGGCGTTCCGGACGTTCCCGCGCTTCCCGCGGCCGCCCGCTGTTCCATTTCCTCCCGGGTTACCGTCAGCACGGCCGCCCGGCGTTCTTCCTGTATCTTCCGCAGCCGTTCCTCCCGGTCGCCGGCTACGGTCATTTCGACCCGCACCCGCGCACCGAAAATGTCCTCAATGGCCTTTGCCAGCCGCGCGCCGACGTTCCGTTCCGCCATAACCTCGAGGCTGACTTCGCTGGGGAAGATAAGCGTCAGCATCGCTTCCTCCTCCCCGGTCGGCAGGTTGTCGCCGCTCAGCTGGTTTTTCTCAATCCGCCAGCTGATCTGCCCCACCCATCCCGCAGAGGAGGGGTAATTCCGGCGCAGGAAATCGTCCAGCACCTGGCGGTAGGGCGTGGGATTCTCCAGGAAATTGTCCTTCAGGCTCCGGGAAACGACGCGGACTGACAGCGGCCGCCCCGGAAACAGTTCCCGCAGGATCTTTTCAAGACGCAGAAACTGCTTTTCTCCGGCCAGTACGCTGGATTCAAACGTGATATAGGTCTTGGAAATAGATTTGACGTACGTAACGCGGGGCGCGCTCAGTTTTCCGGCCAGTTCCGGTATCTCCCGCGCGATCCGTGCCATCAGATCTTCGTAACTCACTCAATCATTCTCCGTACTGCAGATATCAGAATTTCCGCCAGATCTCCGTCGACCCGCTGCGGTTCCTGTCCGCGGATGAACAGCACGCCGCCGGTTTTTCCGCCGGCGATGCCGACGTCCGCTTCCCGGCCTTCTCCCAGCCCGTTCACCACGCAGCCCATCACCGCCACCTTCAGCGGAACCGTCACATCCGCCAGCTCCGCTTCCACCCGGCGGGCAATTGCCTCCACCGGGATGCAGGTCCGGCCGCACGTCGGGCAGGCAATCAGCTGTACCCCGCGCACCCGAAGGTTCAGCGCCCGCAGGATATCCCATGCCGCCTTGGCCTCCGGCACGGGGTCGCCGCTCAGGCTGACCCGGATCGTGTCCCCGATTCCGTCCGCCAGCAGCGCGCCGATCCCGATCGCGCTCTTGACCGTTCCCTGCCCGGGCAGTCCGGCCTCCGTTACGCCCAGGTGCAGCGGATAATCACACCGTCTGCTCGCCAGGCGGTATGCTTCGATCGTCCCTTTGACGTCGCTGCTCTTCATGCTCAGCACGATATCGTCGAATCCGGCCTTTTCCAGCATCCGAGCGTGGTTCAGCGCGCTTTCCACCAGACACTCCGGCGTGGGCCCGCCGTATTTCTCCAGCAGTTCCTTTTCCGCTGATCCGCTGTTCACGCCGATCCGGATCGGAATATGGTGCGCCTTCGCGCAGTCCGCCAGTTCGCGCACATGCGCTTCCCCGCCGATGTTCCCGGGATTGATCCGCAGCTTCGCGATACCGTTTTCCGCCGACCGGATCGCCAGTCTGTGGTCAAAATGGATATCCGCCACCAGCGGCACGGGGCTTTCCGCCGCCAGCGTCTTTACCGCCTCGGCGCAGGCCTCATCGTATACGCTCACGCGAACGATGTCGCATCCCGCGTCCGCCAGGGCCCGGATCTGTGCCAGCGTGGCCGCGGTGTCCCGCGTATCCGTATTGGTCATGCTCTGCACCAGCACCGGGTTCCCCCCGCCCAGCAGCAGATTGCCGATCTTTACTGTTTTTGTCATATTCCGCTCCTTTTTACTGGAAAAGCTTCATAACGTCCCTGAACGTGAAGAAAACCATCAGCAGCAGGAGTAGCCCCATGCCGATCAGGTGCACGATCGCTTCCTTCTGCGGCGGAACCGGTTTTCCGCGGATCACTTCGATGATGCCGAATATCAGCCGGCTTCCGTCCAGTCCGGGAATCGGCAGCAGATTCATCAGGCCCAGGTTGATGGAAATCAGCACCAGCAGCTGCGTGAACATCCCGACGCCGGCGCCGACGCCGCGCTGTTTCACCTGTCCTTCCACCTGTGATGAAATCATGGATACAATGCCCACCGGGCCCGCGGTATCGTCCAGTCCTTCGCCCTTGGTCACGAGGTTTTTCAGCGCCCGCAGGATCGCGCCGCCGGCGTTCACGCACATCTTCCCGGATTCAGCGAACCCTTCAAAAAAACCGACTGGTTTCGTTTCCGTCCGCAGATATCCGCCGATATATACGCCGATCTGCATCTTCTTCGCTTCTTCGTTCCATGCGGGCGTCACGGACGCCTGCACCGTCTCCCCATTCCGGCGGATCGTCATGTTCAGCGGCGCGTCCCCTTCCTTCCAGGCGGAGATCGTCCCCAGCAGCGTTTCCATCGTGCCGTCCATCATGTTTTTTCCGTTGATTTCAAGCACCTCGTCCCCGCTTTTCAGCCCTGCGTCGTGAGCCGGGCCGGACGCCAGCACTTCCTGGATAAAGGGATCGTACTGCGCCGGTTCCGTCGCCACCGTCACGCCGCTGCACCAGAGCATCACCGTGCCCACGACGAACGCCAGCACAAAGTTCATCATCGGACCCATCAGGATCACGAACATCCGCTTCCATACGTTGTGCTTTCCGAAGTTCCGCGGATCGTCCTTTGAGATTCCCGTGGCGTCGTCCTCGCCGTAGAAAGAACAGTATCCGCCCATGGGAATCAGCCGGATCGCGAAAGTCGTCTCATATTTTCTGCTTTTCCATCCGATCAGTTTCGGCCCGAATCCGACGGCAAATTCACGCACGTCAATCTTCATCACCCGCGCGGCCATAAAATGCCCGAATTCGTGCACGACGATCAGAATCGCCAGCAGCAGAATCGCCAGTATAATATACACCCTCGTCTTACTCCTTTACTGCCAGCCGCGCCCGCCGGTCGGCTTCCAGAATTTCCTCCAGATCGTCCGCCGGCAGCCCTCCCAGTTTCCCGAGCGCGCTTTCAACCTTCCGCGCGATCTCCCCGAAGGCGATCTCCCCGCGCAGGAAGGCGGCCACAGCTTCCTCGTTGGCCCCGTTGAATACCGTGCAGGCGGCTCCGCCGGCCCGCAGCGATTCCCGCGCCAGCCGCAGCGCCGGGAATTTCTCCTCGTCCGGTTTTTCGAATGTCAGTTTTCCCATCCGGAAAAGATCCGGCGGTTCCACTCCGGTTTCCAGCCGTTCCGGATAGGCCATCGCGTATCCGATCGGCACCCGCATGTCCGGCACGCCCAGCTGCGCCAGCACCGCCCCGTCCCGGAACACCACCGCGCTGTGCACGATGCTTTCCGGATGCACGACCACTTCGATCCGGTCCTCCGGCATGTCGAAAAGCCAACGGGCTTCCATGATCTCCAGCCCTTTGTTGAACATGCTCGCGGAATCAACCGTGATCTTGGCGCCCATGCTCCAGTTCGGATGCTTCAGCGCCTCCGCGGGCGTCGCCTTTTCGATGCGTTCCCTGTCCCACGTCCGGAACGGTCCGCCGGAGGCCGTCAGCAGGATCTTCTCCGCCCGGTTTCCGCCGGCCGCCTGCAGGCACTGGAAAATGGCGCTGTGCTCGCTGTCCACGGGCAGAAGCGGTTTCCCTGCCTTTGCGGCCAGGTCTGTCACCAGGTGGCCGCCGGTCACCAGCGCTTCCTTGTTGGCCAGCAGCACCTGCCGCCCGGCCTTCAGCGCGTCCAGCACGCTCCGCAGCCCCGCGATCCCGACGATGCTGACCAGCACCTGGTCCGCGTCAACTTCCGCCGCGGCCGCGTGCAGCGCCTCCTGCCCGCTCATAAACCGGCAGAATTTCAGATCCTCCGGAATCTCCGCCGGATCGAAGCCTTCCGTCAGTCCGGCCATCTCCGGCCGGAATTCGCGCACCTGCGCAAACAGTTTCTCCCGGCTTCCCCGCGCGGTCAGGGCCGTGACCCTGTAGCGGTCCGGATGCCGGCGGCACAGGTCCAGCGCCTGTGTCCCGATCGATCCCGTCGA
>CAMJTZ010000044.1 GCA_946408865.1 uncultured Clostridia bacterium | reverse complement strand
CGACGCCGGGTACGATATCCAGTTCACCGAGGTGAACCGCAGCCATATCAACAAAAAGACCGGCGAGAAGGAAGAAAACACGATCTACACCGATCTGTACTATGAGCACGACTTTACCGAAGCGGAACTGCATATGATCATCGACGGCCTGCTGTTCTCCCGCTCCGTTCCCTACAAACAGCGCAGGCAGCTGATCGACAAGCTCGGAAAGCTGTCCAGCGTCTACTTCAACCAGCGGATGAACCACATGCACTGCATGTCCGCGGATTCCCCGCAGAACGCGGAGCTGTTCCACACCATCGACATCCTCGACGAAGCCATCGCCACGGGGAAGCAGATCCGGATCACGTACAACCAGTACGGCACGGACCTCGAACTGCATCCGACCCTGAACGCGGACGGCTCCGTCCGGCGCCAGACCCTGAACCCCTATCAGATGGTCGCCAGCGAAGGAAGATATTACCTGATCTGCAACAACGACCACCACACCAACGTTTCCAACTACCGGATCGACCGGATTACGGAGATCGAGCTGCTGGAGACCCCGGTGAAGCCGAAGTCGCAGGTCGAAGGCCTCGAAAACGGCCTGAACCTCCAGGATTACGTTTATCAGAACCTCAACATGTTCACCGACGAGGCGAAGGATACGGAATTCGTCACCGACAAAAAATATGTTTCCCTGATCATCGACTTCTTCGGAAAGCACGTCACTTTCCACGAAAAGGACGACGGCACCGTTTCCTGCCGCCTGAAGGTCAGCGCCATGGCCATGAAGCACTGGGCGACAGAGCACGCGAACATCATCCGGGTGATCTCCCCGGAGTCCCTCGTGGAGGAAATCCGGGAGGAGATCCGCAAAGCGAACGCCCTGTACGGCATATAGGAAAAAGCGGGAACGAAAGACCGGAAAAAAGAAATTTCAGAAAAATCATAAATTACCTATTGACATAGTAGGCTAATGGTGATATATTGCACACAATTCATCCGGAAGGAGGTGCGGAGCATGTTCAGGAAAAACGGCGGAAAGCAGATCATGATGTGTTGTCGAATGTTGATCTCCCGGGCATGTTCCGTGGCGACGACGTTCGGCCTGCCTGCCGTACGTCCGGAGAGGAAGCAGCGCGGATAACGCGCGTGTGTTCAGCCTGACGCCATTTTGCCCGGGAGCTCTCAGCGGCCCCCGGTTTTTGATTGCCGGCAGGGCCGGAAACCAACGGAAAGAAACAGAAAAAATCAGTAAACAGCAAAAGAATAAGAAACAACAAACGGAGGATAAGAAAATGAAACGCAAAGTACTGGGAATCATTCTGACACTGGCCGTCCTGCTGGCGGGGCTGACCGGCTCCGGCCTGGCGGAGGGAGATCACGGAACGCTGTACGTATCCTTTATGACGGGCAATATCCGCATTGCAATCAACATTCTGGCGCAGCAGCTGGGCTATTTCAAAGAGGAAGGCGTAACGGTCCAGGAAGTGAACCTGGGCGGCATGGACGCCCTGACCGCCATCAACGGCGACGGCAACCTGGACATTCTGGGAACCGGTTTCGTGCCGGACCTGCAGGCCATCGGAAACGGCTATGACCTGGTGGTGATCGGCGGAACGGCCGTGGAAGGCGGCGCCGTCATCGCAAAGGAAGGAAACGCAGAAGGCTTCCGGGACGCCGGAAAAATCATCAACATCGACGCGGTGCTGAACGCGAAACTGGGCTTCAAGCGGAACGAGGCGGCCTGGGTGATCACCCGCCAGTATCTGCTGGACAACGGGGTGACGGCGGAACAGATCGCGGCCATCGAGGACGAAGCCTCCGGCAACATCCTCTATTACGCGGATGAAACCGCGGTGGCGCAGGCCGTGCAGAAGGGCGAAGTGGAGCTGGGCTTCCTGCCGCTGGAATACGCGCTGCTCTACGCCGACGCCTACGGACTGGAGACCGTGACCGCGGCGGGCGCGCTGCAGAATAACTACGTGTGCTGCCGGGAAGTGACCTCCAAAGCCAGACTGGAGGCCAGCCGGGACGCTTTTGTCGCCTATGAGAAGGCCAGAATCCGCGCCTTTGAGTATTACAAGGCCGGCGAAACGGACGCGGAGATCCGCGCGAACGTGATCAGCATCATTTCCGCCTGGTCCGGCAAGGAAACGGATTATGTGGAAACCTACCTGTACGGCGGCGTGACCAAGTACGCGGTGGATCCGAACACCAGCGGCATCGTCAAGTATGTGGAGGCCGCCAACAATTCCGGCCTGCTGAAGAGCGCGTCCGTCGACTTCGCGACCTACGATATCCGCAGCAACATCGACACGGGAGTCTACAGCAACGCGCTGAGCGAACTGATCGAAGCAAATCCCGACAACGCATTCTATCAGGCGCTTCAGGCGGAATTCAACGAAGCCAACAAATAAAACGGGCGGGCGATGAAAGGGCAGCCGTATGGGAAAGATTTATGAGAACGTTCTGGAGCTGATCGGCCATACGCCGATGCTGCATCTGAACCGGATCGAACAGGCGGAAGGGCTGAAGGCGCATCTCTACGCCAAGGTGGAAGGGCTCAACCCGGGCGGAAGCGTCAAGGACCGCGCCGCGCTGAACATGATCGAGGCGGCGGAGGCGGAAGGAAAGCTGAAGCCGGGCGGCAGGATCGTGGAAGGCACCAGCGGCAACACCGGCATCGGCGTCGCGCTGGTGTCCGCGGTCAAAAAATACCGCGCGACCATCTGCATGCAGGAAGGCGCGGGCAGCGAGAAAATCAGGATCCTGAAAGCTTACGGCGCGGAAGTGGTGCTGACCCCGAAGCAGGAAGGTTTCGGCAAAGCCGGAAGCACCGCCGCGGAGCTGGCGGAGAAGACCGGCGCCTTCCGGCCCGCCCAGGGGGAAAACCCGCACAATCCGGAAGCCCATGAGCGCCATACGGGGCCTGAAATCTGGGAGGCGCTGGACGGGAAGGTGGACATTCTCGTGGCGGCGGTCGGCACCAGCGGAACGTCGCTGGGCACCGGACGGTTTCTGCGGAGAATGAACCCGGAACTGAAGATCTACGGCGTGGAGCCGGCCGGGTGCCCCGTCCTCAACGGCGGAGCGCCCGGGCCGCACAAGATCCAGGGCATCGGCGGCGGCGCCGTCTGCCCCATAACGGATCTTACCCTCTATAACGAGATTCTGCTCTGCAGCGACGAGGACGCCTACAAATACGCCCGGCTCTGCCCGAAAACGGAAGGCCTGCTGATCGGCATCTCCGCCGGAGCGGCGTTATGGGCCGCGGCGGAGATCGGCCGGCGGGAGGAGAACCGCGGAAAGAATATCGCCGTGATTTTTCCGGACGGCGGAAACAAATACCTGTCAAGCGATCTGTTTGACTGAACAGGAGGAACGGGACCATGGCAAACGCATGTGAGATCAGGAGGCCCGCCGCGGCGGAGGCCTATACGGACGCGCTGGCGGAAGCCTACGCGAAGGAGGCGGGGGTGCCGCCCAGACCCCAGGAAACACGGAACGAGATCGACGGGCGGGGCGCGTTTATCCGCCAGCCCAACGCCTTTATCCAGCCTTTCGGCGAGGGAGAGGGAAAGCTGCGCGCGGAAGCGAACCGGTTCGCGATTTACTGGGCCCACGGCTGCCACTGGTCCAACCGCCCGGTGATCGTGCGGGATCTGCTGGGACTGCAGGACGTGATCGGCGACGCGGCCACCACCCACAGCGGCGAGACCAACGTCTACGGCCACGGATTCGCGGATCAGCCGGGATACCGGGATCCGATCTGCGGGGCGCATTTCCTCAGCGAGTTCTATCAGCGGGCAAAGCCCGGCTTCACCGGCCGCGCCACCACGCCGACGCTGGTGGACGTGAAGGAAAAGAAGGCGGTCAACAACGACTATCACCGCCTGACCAATTACATTGAGGTGCAGTTCAGGCCTTTCCAGCCGGAAGACGCGCCGGACCTGTATCCCGTGAAATACCGGAAGGAGATCGACGAGTTCAACGACTGGCTTTTCCCGACGGTGAACAACGGACATTACCGGATGGCCTTCTGCCAGAGCTGGGAGGCGTACAGCGAGGCCTATGAGGATTTCTTTGATTCGGTGGAAAAGCTGGACAAGCGGCTGGAAACGAACCGTTTCCTCTTCGGCGACTACATCACCGATTCCGATATCCGCCTGTACGTGACCCTGGTGCGCTGGGAAACCAGCTATTACCACAACGTGGGGCCGATGAAGCAGCGGATCACGGAATACAAAAACCTGTGGGGCTATGTGAAGGATCTGTTCAGCCTGCCGGTGTTCCGCAAGTATACCTTCTTCGAGTTCCCGGAGAAGAGCACCAAGGGCATCTTCGCCAGCTACCGGGAGCGGATCGCGTCCCAGGTGCCGTATGACGCGCTGTGGGCGGCGGACGGATCGCGGAAATCCCTGTCCGCGGACCCGGAGCACGTGTTCAAAAAGCATCCGGCGGGCGAAACGGCGGCGGATTACCAGAGCGAAATCTCCGTTTCCAGGTGGAACGCGCCGGCGCAGGCGGACCGGAATCCCATGGTCCGCACCCTTTCGCAGGACGCGTCCGTCAACCCCGTCGCGTCGAAGCTCAGGGACTGATGGTTTTTTATCTGAAAGAGGATCAACATGAACGTATATGAATCGATTCAGGACATGATCGGCGGAACGCCCCTGGTGCGCCTGAGCGGCTACGGCCGGAAGAGAAGGCTGAAGGCGGATATCCTGGCCAAGCTGGAGTACATGAACCCGGCCGGAAGCGTGAAGGACCGCGTGGCGCTGTATATGCTGCGGGACGCCGAGCAGAAGGGATTCCTCAAGCCGGAGACCACCGTCATCGAGCCCACCAGCGGCAACACCGGCATCGGGCTGGCCGCCATCGCGGCGGCCCGGGGATACCGGACGGTCATCGTCATGCCGGATACCATGAGCGTGGAGCGAAGGAATATCCTCAGGGCCTACGGGGCCGAGATCGTGCTGACGGACGGCGCGCTGGGCATGAAGGGAACCATCGCGAAGGCGCAGGAGCTCGCGGAGCAGCTGCCGGACAGCTTCATTCCGGGGCAGTTCACCAACCAGGCCAATCCGCAGGCGCAC
This sequence comes from uncultured Clostridia bacterium, assembly GCA_946408865.1. The sequence goes on along the minus strand of CAMJTZ010000044.1, from coordinate 7,486 downwards.
TATGAGACCACCGGCCCGGAAATCTGGGACGACACGGGCGGCGCGGCGGATATCCTGGTGGCGGGCGTCGGCACCGGCGGAACGCTGACCGGCGCCGGGCGGTACCTGAAGGAGCGGAACCCCGCGGTGCAGGTGATCGCCGTGGAGCCGAAGGATTCCCCGGTGCTCTCCGGCGGAAGGGCCGGCGCCCACAAACTGCAGGGGATCGGCGCGGGCTTCCTGCCGCTGACGCTGGACACCGCCGTCTATGACGAAGTCATCGCCGTGAGTACGGAGGAAGCCGCGGACGCCTGCCGGATGCTGGCCCGGGAGGACGGGATCCTGGCGGGGATCTCCTCCGGCGCAGCGCTCTGGGCCGCGGACATCCTGGCCCGCAGAAGCGGGAACCGGGGAAAGAATATTGTCGTGATCATTCCGGACAGCGGGGAGAAGTATCTTTCCGGAAGCCTGTTCGGTTAACGGAAGGAGCCGGCTATGGCGGAAGCGGTTGCACCCAAGATCTCCATACGGGACGTGAGCTTTGACTACGTGGACAAAAAGAGTTCCTTCGAAGCGCTGAAGAAGATCCGCCTGGATATCCGCGACGGCGAGTTTCTGTGCATCCTGGGCTCTTCCGGCTGCGGAAAGTCGACGCTGCTGAGCCTTCTGAGCGGGCTGAACCGCGCGAAGGAGGGCGAGATTCTGCTGGACGGCAAGGCCGTGCGCGGACCGGGACCGGACCGGGCGGTGGTTTTTCAGCAGTACTCCCTGTTTCCGTGGCTCACCGCCCGGGGAAACGTGATGTTCGCCATCCGCCAGTCCGGCCGGAAGTACACCCGGAAGGAGCGGGCGAAAAAGGCGGAGGAATATCTCCGGAGCGTGGAGCTGCTGGCGGCGCGGGACAAGTATCCCGGCCAGCTCAGCGGCGGCATGAAGCAGCGGGTGGCCGTGGCGCGGGCGCTGGCCCTGGAGTCGGACGTGCTGCTGCTGGACGAACCCTTCGCCGCCATTGACCCGAAGCTGCGGCTGGAGCTGCAGGAGATGGTCTCCGGCCTGTGCGCCACCCGGAAGAAGACGGTGGTGTTCGTGACCCACGACATCGACGAGGCCATTCTGCTGGCGGACCGGATTATCGTAATGGAGCCGGGGCGGATCCGTACGGAGGTGGAGGTCAGCCTGCCGCATCCGCGGAAGCGGGACGATCTCATCGGAACGGCAGCCTATGAGGAGCTGCACCGGAAGCTGATTGCCGGCTTCTATTCCCAGGTGCAGGAAAACATTGACGCGGAGGCAGCGCTTTGAAACGATTTTTACTTGACAGGAGAATGTACGTGGAGTTCGCAGCGGCGGCGGTGCTGTTCGCGGCGAACGTTCTGCTGACCCTGTTCATGCCATACCTGACGGAGCATAAGCGGTATTACGAAAGCAACGCGTATATCGTGACGCTGGTCATTGCCTTTGCGCTGTACGCGGTGAGCGTGCATGTGACCCGGAAGAAGAGCGCGTCCGATATCGCCGTCGTGCTGTTCGCCTTCTTCGCCATCTGGGAACTGGCGTACAAAACCGGCGCGGTGCACAACGATCTGCTGATTCCGTCGCCGGAAGGCCTCTTCCACGTCTTTGTGGAGAAGCCGGACGAAATCTGGAAGGACGTGCTGGGCTCTCTGCAGCTGCTGTTCTGGGGCTTCCTGCTGGCCATCGTGCTGGGCACGCTGCTGGGGCTGCTGGCCGGCTGGGTGCGGCGGGTGCGGGAGGTTCTGCTGCCCATCTCCAACGTGATCACGCTGATCCCCCCGCTGATGTTCTCCGCTTATCTGATTATGGTTTTCGCCACCTTCCGGGAGGCGGCCGTCGCCGTGATCTTCTTCGCGGTTTTCTGGCCCACCTTTCAGGGAACGGTTTCCCGGGTCTCTCAGATCGACCGGGCGGTGATCGAGGCGGCGAAAACCATGGGCGTGGGAACGGCGGGCATGCTGGTGCGCGTGATCTTTCCCTACTGCCTGCCGGGCATCATCAAGAGCATCTCCCGGAGCCTGCGGGGCGCCTTCATGTGCCTGACCGGCGCGGAAATGCTGGGCATGAACCTGGGCATCGGCTATTTTATTGAGAAATACAAGAGCTTTGCGGATTACCGCTGCGTTCTGGCTGGTATAATCACGGTGGGCGTGATCACCACCGTGATCGATATCCTGGTGAACCGGGCGGAAAAATCGCTGATCCGGTGGGAGCAGTAAGGCCTGCGGGCGCAAAGGAGCGGAAGAAATGAGCATTGTCTATACAGACGCGGGAAATGTCGACTTCGCGCAGGCGGCGCAGGTGCTGGCTTTCTCCCTGCCCGTCCGGGCGGACTGGACGGAGGCAAAAACCCGGAAGGCCTTTCAGAACAGTACCTGCGCGGTTTTCGCCCTGGACGGGGACCGGGTCGCGGCGGCCGGGCGGGTGCTGTCCGACCGGGAGGCCTGGGCGCTGGTGACGGACGTTGCGGTGCTGCCGGAGTACAGAGGCCGGGGGATCGGCAGCGGCGTGCTGGAGCGGCTCCTGGAGCAGGTCCGGGGGCAGGAAGTGTTTACCTATACCTACGCCCGGGCGGTCCCGTTTTTTGAGGCCCGCGGCTTCCGGCGCTCACGGAACTCCTTTACCTACGCCGGGCAGGGCGGGGAAGCCATCGACCGCCGCCTGCCGGAGGAGGAGTTTTTCCTGCCGGCGGGCTACTGGTTTGAGGGGGAGCGGAACGCCCCGACGGGAAACTTTCCGAAGGGTAAAAAAAGCGCCCTGAACCGGGATCATCTCGCGATCTCCTATACCGACAGGACCGGGGGGATCGATTACGCCCGCCTGAACGAACTGCTGTCCCTGGCCTTCGGCGGCCGCCCGCGGGACGAGGCCGTCACCCGCAAAACTTTTGACAACAGCCCGTATACCGAATATGCTTATGACGGCGGAAAGCTGATCGGGTGCGCCCGGGCCGAATCGGACGGCGTATCCCAGGGGCTGATTCTGAACGTTGCCGTGGACCCGGAATACCAGGGACTGCATATCGGCATGGAAACCGTCGCGCGGCTCGCGGCGCAGATGAAGGGCCAGAACCTTTTTCTCAACACCCATCCGGGCGGCGTCGGCTTTTACAGCCGGGAGGGCTTCCGGCGGAACCGGACGGCGCTGCTGCTTCCGGCGCATCCGGACATGCCGCCGGAGACGGCTGCCGGATTTATCCTGCCGAAGGGATACCGCTTTGACGGTGAAACGTTCTGAACAGACTGGAACAGAAAGGAGCCGACCGGAATGGAATACGCCATCGACACCCGATGTATTCACGGAGAAGGACACCGCAATCCCGACCCGAACTGCGCCATCAGCTATCCGATTTACCAGACCGCTTCCTTTTCCCACCTGACGCCGGGGCACAATCCCAACGGCTTTGATTATTCCCGGGAGTCCAATCCGACCCGGGCCTATCTGGAGGAAACAATCAGTTCTCTTGAAAACGCATATGACACGGTCGCGTTCGCTTCCGGCATGGCGGCGATCGCGACGCTGTTTGAACTTTTCCGCCCCGGGGATCACATCGTTCTCGGGGAAGATCTTTACGGCGGCGTCGTGCGGATGATCGCGCGGATCAGCGAAAAGAACGGATACCGGACCGAATACGCGGACACGACGGATCCGGAGGCGCTGAAAAAGCATGTGCGCCCGGGAACCCGGGCGGTTTATCTCGAGACGCCCACCAATCCGATGATGCGGACGACGGATATCCGCGCCGCCGCGGAAATCGCCCACAGCGCCGGCGCGCTGCTGATCGTGGACAATACGTTCATGACGCCGTATTTTCAGCAGCCCATCGCGCTGGGAGCGGATATCGTGGTGCATTCCGGAACCAAGTATCTCAGCGGGCATAACGACACGGTTTGCGGATTTCTCTGCTGCAGGGATCCGGAAATTGCGGAGACCTTCCGGCTGCTTTCCAAAACGGTGGGCTCCACCCTCGGGCCCTTTGAATGCTGGCTGTGCCTGCGGGGGCTGAAAACGCTGGCCCTGCGGATGGAAAGGCACAAAAGCAACGCCCTGCGGGTGCGGGAGTGGCTTATGGAAAGTCCCCTGGTGGAGCAGGTGTATTACGCCGGCAGCGGCATGATCTCCTTTACCGTGCGGGACAGGGATCTGGCGCTGGGAATCCTGAAGAATATCCGGCTGATCACCTTCGCGGAAAGCCTCGGCGGAACGGAAAGCCTGCTGACCTATCCCACCGTGCAGACGCATCCGGACGTGCCGGAGGAGCAGAAGCAGCGGCTCGGCATTACGGATAAACTGCTGCGGCTTTCCGTGGGCATCGAGAACCCGGAGGATATCGTCGCGGATCTTGCCCGGGCTTTTGACGCGGCGCTTGCCGAAAACGGAGGAGCAAACGGATGACGGAAAGAAATCTCGATTTTGACCGGGTCGTGAACCGGAAAAACACCCGGAGCCTGAAGTACGATTTTGCCGCGGAGCGGGGCTATCCGGAGGACGTGCTGCCCCTGTGGGTGGCCGATATGGATTTCAAAACCTCCTCCTTTGTGGAGGACGCGCTCGCGGAACTCACGCGGCACAATATCTACGGATACAGCAACACCCTGCCCGGGGACGGCTTCTTTGAAGCGGTCAGCGGATGGATGAAAAAACGCCACGGGTGGGACGTGGAGCCGGAATGGCTGGTGAAAACGCCCGGCGTCTGCTTCGCGCTGGCGGCGGCGATCCGCGCGTTCACCGGGCCGGGAGACGCCGTGATGATCCAGCAGCCGGTGTATTATCCCTTCAGCAGCCTGATCCGCCGCAACGGCCGGCTCGTCGTCAGCTCGGACCTGGTCCGGGACGCGGAAGGGTACGACCGCATGGATTTTGACGACTTTGAGCAGAAAGTGGAGGAGCACGGCGTGAAGCTGTTTATCCTCTGCAGCCCGCACAACCCGGTGGGAAGGGTCTGGACCGCGGAGGAGCTCCGGAAGATCGGCAGGATCTGCGCGGCCCGCGGCGTGACCGTCTTCAGCGACGAGATTCACGCGGATTTCACCTGGGGCGTGAAGCATCAGGTGTTTCAGGAGACGGACCCGGCTTTCCGGGCGTTTACCGTGACCGCAACTGCCCCCAGCAAAACCTTCAACCTGGCCGGGCTGCAGCAGTCCAACATCTTTATCCCGAATCCGGAGCTGCGGCGCGCCTTTACGGAGGAAATTGCCCGCACCGGCTATGACGAGCCGACGATTTTCGGCATCGCGGCGGCGCAGGCGGCGTACGCGCACGGCGGCGAATGGTATGACGCCATGAAGGCCTATGTATGGGACAATATCCGCTTTGCGGACCGCTTTGTGCAGGAACGCCTGCCGGGGGTGCGGATGCGCAGACCGGAGGGAACCTATCTGCTGTGGCTGGATTTCAGGGAGACCGGGATCCCCGCGGCGGAGCTGGACGACCGGATCATTCACAGGGCCCGGCTCTGGCTGGACAGCGGCGCCATCTTCGGCAGCGCCGGCAAAGGATTTCAGCGGATCAACGCCGCCTGCCCGCGGAGTATTCTCCGGGAGGCGCTGGAAAGACTGGAGGGTGTGCTATGAGAGTTTCGGCAAGAGTGGAATACGGCGTGCAGGCGCTGGCGGATATCGCGCTGTACTCGGAAAACGGATCCATTGTTTCCGCGCCGGAGATTGCAGAAAGACAGAACATCTCCCAGAAATATCTGGAGCAGATTCTGACGCAGCTCCGGCAGGCCGGCCTGATCCGGGCGCAGAAGGGGCTGCGGGGCGGCTACACGCTGTCCCGCCCCGCGGAGAAGATTACGATCTCCGATATTCTTAACGCCCTGGACAACAGCATCCTGGAGGAAACGGATCCCGCGGAGTACGGGGAGGAGGGCAGCCTGCGCAGCGCGGTGAACGACTGCCTGTGGAAGCCCCTGAACCGCTCTCTGACGGATTTTGCCGGGAACCGGACGCTCTGGGACCTGATTCAGGAATGCCGCGAAAGGATCTCCGGCGCCTGGGATCTGTATACCATCTAAAACGGCATTAATCACTGTCCGGAATGCTCAGGAATGCCTGGACCCTGTTCTGCAGGGTCTTTTCGATTGCCTTCAGCCGTTCCGCCCGTCAGCATTTGCGCGGGGCCAGCTTTTTCCGCAGCCAGTCCTTCCCGTCCACAAACCGGGACACCAGGAACGATACCGCGTAATCCCCGGCCGAATTGACCATGGTCGCGATCGGGTCCACAAGGTTGCCGATCGCCACCAGGATCGGAAAAGCGAGTTCCATCTGACCGGGGAAAAAGATTGAACAGACGATGTATTCCCCGATGTATCCGCCTCCCGGAACGCCCGACATGCCCACGGAGGAAAAGACCGCTACGGCGACGACGGGGAAAAACATCGTCCACGAAAGCTCCTTTCCGAACACCCCGAACAGAAACGCGATCTTCAGGACGCACGCGAAGCACGACCCGTCCATATGCATGGAAGCGCCGAGGGGCACGACCATTTCGGAGACGTCCTTTGAAATGCCCGTCTGCTCCGCCACTTCCATATTGGTGGGAATCGTGGCGACGGAGGAGCACGTACCGAGGGCGACGACCGCGGGCTTCGCGATATGCCGGAACATCTCCTTCACGGCGCCCTTTCCGCCGCCGATGGCCGCGAACAGGGGGAAGGCCGTAAAGAAATAAACACAGCACACGGGATAGTAAATCAGCATCGCCCTGCCGTAGGACTCCGTGATCATGGAACCGTAATCGGCGACCAAGCCCGCGAAAATCGCGAAGAACGCGACCGGCGCGAAAAAGGTCACGATGTTCACGAACTTCAGCATGACGTTCGTCAGGCCCTGCAGGAACGACGTGACCGGACCCTCCCCTTTTTCCACGGCGTTTGCGGCAAAGCCGAAGAGCAGGGAAAAAACGATCAGCGGAAGCATGGCTTTTCTTGACAGAAGGCCGACAAAATCGTCCGCGGTAAAGAAATTCACGATCAGATCCGAAAAAGGCGCCACTTCTCCCATTGTCTCCGCCGGGATCGCGCTCCACGGCCGGAGGACCGGCGGGAACAGTTTCATCAGCACAAACATGATCGCCGCCGCGATCGTTCCCGTGACGATAAAGACGGCGATCGTCGTTCCCAGGATCTTTCCGGCGCGCTTCCTGGACTTCATTCCGGCCACGGAGCCGGAAACGGAAGCAAACACCAGCGGCACCACGACGCAGAACATCATGTTGATGAAGATTTTCCCGACGGGCGCGAGCGTCCGGGCAGATTCCGGCGCAAGCCATCCGGTCAGGCCCCCGAGCACCATGGCCCCCAGCAGAATTCCAAGAAACAGATAATTCCTCGCCGCAGGCTTCTTCCGCATGTTTTCAGCTCCTCCTTCATTCCCTGCCGTCCGCGCAGCTTCTCCTGCAAGTATATATCATATCATTATCTTCATCATATCCATCCACAATGCCATGGGCTGTCTGTTATTTTGTAAAGTCATTCAAATCAAGTACAACT
>CAMJTZ010000043.1 GCA_946408865.1 uncultured Clostridia bacterium | reverse complement strand
CTGCATCCGTCGGACCGTCCGTTCCGTCACTTCCGAAGGAAAAGACAGCCGCGCCCTCCATTCCGCCGATTTCATTGGCGGCCGCCAGCGCCAGTTCCTGGTTTCGCCCGCCTTTTCCCTTGCCGGTCAGAATCACCACCGTTTCCCCGCCGGCAATTCGTACTTGGTCACGACCACGCCTTTTTCAATTCGTTCCCCCAGGCAGTCCGTCGCCGCCTTTGCCATCTGCCATGCGGCTTTCCCGGCTGCTATCAGCAGTACCCTGCCCGGAAATTCTCTTCCGGCCAGCGCCTTGCTGACCGCCGCGTCCGGCTGCACTGCCGCAATCGCGTCCCGGACAATCCGGTCCGCGTCATTCCGTAGGGTTGTATTCATCGCAGATCTCCCTGTCCGCCAAAGCGGGCGTACTCTGTCTTTCCGGTGGAGTATGCCCGGCAGTTCGCCGGATTCAGCTTTCCGTTCTATCGTGCTGCAATTACTTCCACTTCACAGATGGCGCCCTTTGGCAAAGCCTGAACACCCACACATGATCTTGCGGGCTTCTCCGTGAAATACCTTGCATAAACTTTGTTGAATGCGGCAAAATCATTCAGATCCGTCAGAAAGCAGAGTGTTTTGACTGCATTCTCCGGTTTGGTCCCGGCTGCTTCAAGAATGGAAACGAGGTTTTTCATTACCTGCTCTGCCTGTTCTTCGATAGTCTTTCCGACAAGTTCCCCCGTTGCAGGATCGAGTGCAATCTGACCCGATGTATAAACCATCCCGTTCATCACTGCAGCCTGAGAATACGGACCGACCGCAGCAGGCGCTTTCTCCGTATAAATTCTGTCCATATCATGTTCCTCCTTCAATTATTTCCGGGTATAATCCCTGATCCGTTTCCATGAAATGCTGAAAAACTGTTCCTTATTCGTAAGAAATTGCGATCCTCACAGCATTGATTCCTTTTTCCATAGTTTTCTTTTCTCATTCTGTTTCCCCGGCAGCCAGCAGATTATCTTTCCCCATGCCGCATACATACGGATTCGAATCATACCGGTAGCAGAAATCCAGGAAATCCCGTTTCTGATCCGGATCTTTCATGATCCTGGTCAGAATCTCCCTCGGAATCGTTCTTCCGTAGGCGCCCGGGCCTGAAAGCTGAATGTTCTTCACTCCGAATCCGGACAATACCCTCTCCAGTTCATCCGGCATAAAAGTATACGTGATGCACCACGGCGCACTGCCCTGTTCATACTGGGCAATCTCTTCTTCTCCGCCCATCAGGCCCTCCGCCATCAGTTTTTCAGCGTTCTGTTTGCTGAACGCAAATCCGCTGATCATTTGCTCCCGGTTTGCAATGCACCACTGCACAAAGGGGTCATCAGCACTCTCGTCCAGAATAAACTGGTTCTTCTGGATCGGATTTGCCAGATAGGGTAATGAACCCAGCCTGCTGGATACGCTGATCATAATCCTTTTGCCGGCAATCCGCACGAGTTCGCCGATTACCTTGTTCTGATTCGGATACGTATAGGAAATCGGGGCATCAAAGGACATAACCAGATCAAATTCACGGTCCTGATACGCGCTCAGATCCTCCAGTGCGCCTTTCACGAAGGTGATCCGATCGAGCACGCCTTCCTTCGCGGCTATCTCCCGCGCTTTGTCTATCATCGGCTGTGAGATGTCAAAGTGCGTTACCCGACACCCCTGTTTCGCCAGCAGAATTGAAAACCGTCCGCTCCCCGCGCCGCCGTCAAACACTGTATCAATGCCGTCCAGGTTCTCCAGCAGTTTCCGCTGGATATGGTCTTTCTGGATAATATCGTCCATATAGGTTGCTTCCCGCCGGAATTCCAGTTCTCCCTTGTCCGGCAGATTCCATTGCCGCTCGGAAATCTTCCGGCTGTAATCCGTCATAACGCATCCCCCCGATTTCTTTCACGTGTTATCTGATCCAGCATATAAGCAGCATAGTTCCCTGCCAGTTTCCGGTCATACTGAACATTCTCACTGCCTTCATACTCCTGAAGTGCTGAACGGATCAGCGAACGGTACTGCTCCGGCAGGGTTTTCAGCCCCCATATTCCGCCTTCCTGCTTGGACATGACTTTCTTATCCCTCAGGTATGCCAGCACTCTGATCAGGTTCAAAGTCAGGTACATAGGATTTTCAGCTATTTCTTCTTCCGCACCGGAAACGTCATTCCAGATGGAATCAAGATAGTCCTCTTCCGGTACTTCACCGAATACCTCCGGAATCGCCCGCCCGTACAGACATCGTCCCCTGTGCCGGATCACAGTGAAATGTGCAGCCAGATCCTTATCCGTTCCATTCATTTTCCGGATATAATCCTCCGGATCTCTCCGGTACCAATCTGTATGCATCCGGGAATAATGCAGGATGAAAGGCGTCGGATATACAAACGGATTGCATACGTCTTCTGTAACAATACTCATCTCAATTCCCTTGCCCGGACAATCGCAATCCAGTTCAAGCATCCTGTCGAGAAATCTGCGCTTCTCCGCATCTGACAGAACTGTGTTTACCACAACCAGAAAATCCAGATCACTTTTGGCCGGCTGATAGCATCCCAGCGCAGCAGATCCGTGCAGATAGACTCCCGTGAGAGAAGCATCCAGAGTTTCCCTCGTCATTTCCGTAAATCGGCTGATCATTTTTTTCTCTCCGTACTGAAAGAGTTTTTTCATGGCATGCTGATCCGTCACGGTTCCCGGAATTTCGTCAGATCTCTTTCGTTCTGCTCTTTTTCCGGCTTTCTGACAGCAAATTATATCATCCGCATCCCGCGAACCGTCAATAACGAAATTGCGGGAAACAGGAAACTGTCCGCTTTCCGTCATTTGGCCGGAAGCCGGCAATCATTGAAAACCGGAGAGAAAAGTGGTATAAACTAGATCTTGCATAAAATATTATTCTGTAAGGACGGTAAAATGAACACATCCATGGAATTTGTCCGAAAAATGCCTCTTCCCCAGGAGATTAAGCGGGATTATCCCGGTGACAGCCGGACAAAAGCCGCCAAGGAAACCCGGGACCGGGAAATCTCCGGCGTGCTGACAGGAACAGACAACCGGCTTCTGCTGATCATCGGTCCGTGTTCTGCGGACCGCGAGGACGCGGTGCTGGACTACATGGGCCGGCTGGCGGAAGTAAACGAACAGGTAAAGGAAAAGCTTCTGATTGTTCCCCGTGTCTATACCAACAAGCCTCGCACCAAAGGCGTAGGGTATAAAGGTATGCTGCATCAGCCCGATCCGGAAAAGAAGGAGGATTTGCTGGCAGGCATAATTGCCATCCGTCAGCTTCATATGCGTGTCATCCGGGAGACCGGTTTCACCTGTGCAGAGGAAATGCTCTATCCCGCCAACTTCAGCTACCTGTCTGATCTGCTGGGTTATGTGGCGGTAGGTGCCCGTTCCGTGGAAAACCAGGAGCACCGGCTGGTCGCCAGCGGTCTGGGCATCGCAGTGGGCATGAAGAATCCCACAGCCGGCGATATCTCTGTCATGATGAACTCCATTGCCGCCGCTCAAAGTCCGCAGGAGTTCATCTATCGGAACTGGGAAGTCCGCACTTCCGGCAATCCTCTCGCTCATGCAATCCTGCGCGGTTATGTGGACAGTTTCGGCCGTTCCCATCCCAACTATCACTATGAAAACCTGCAAAACCTGCTGAAACTGTATAGCGAAAGCGGTCTGTCCAATCCTGCCGTGATTGTGGATACCAATCACAACAACTCCGGCAAGAATTACCTGGAGCAAGTCCGCATCTGTAAGGACGTTATGCACAGCCGGAGTCTCAACCCGGAAGTATCCTCTCTGGTCAAGGGTCTGATGGTGGAAAGTTATCTCGTGGACGGCGCCCAGAAAATCGGCGGCGGCGTCTACGGTCAGTCCATCACCGATCCCTGCCTCGGCTGGGAAAAAACCAGAGAACTGATTCTCCGCCTCGCCGAATCTGCCTGACGTGCTCAGAAAAACACCCTTCCGTAATTCATTTGTTCGGAAGGGTGTTTTTTACGTATTTTTCAGTCGATCCGTTCCAGTGTCTTGTAGCCCCTGGCCTGAAGGAATTCCTCCACCTCCATCAGGTCGGTCGTCTTCAGGATTGCGACCGGCAGCCGGCTGAGCGTATTGTACGTCACATAAATATAATCCATGTTGATATTCCCGTCGCTGATGACACTCAGCAGACCATTCAGGCTGCCGCACTCATCCCCGATCTCCGCCGCGGCCACATAATCGCTGTGGCACATATAACCGGCAGCGATCAGGGCTTTTGAAGCTGCGTCCGTGTCCGAAACCAGCATGCGGATAATGCCGAACTCCGCGCTGTCGTTGGTAATCAGCGTATTCATATTAATTCCGGCGTCAAACAGGATCTGTGTAATCCGGTTCATGGCGCCCTTCTTGTTTTCTGCGAAAATAGATAGCTGACGAATCATTGTGCCTTCTCCTCTGAAATGTAATCAACAGGTTTTCATGCTGAATGGTCCGGGATTTATTCAAGTGCATCTTTCATTTCCCGGACATAGCGCCCGATATGTTCAGGTGCATCCTTCCCGTACTGCGCAAGGATTTTCTCGATGGCGGAACCGACAATAGCGCCGTCGGACAGCCCGGCCATTGCATTTGCCTGCTCCGGCCGGGAGATGCCGAACCCGATGGCCACGGGTACCTTTGCGTTTTCCCGGATGGTCCGGATAATCGGTTGCAGATCCGTTGTAATCTCGCTCCGCGTACCGGTCACGCCGAGACTTGATACCAGGTAGATGAAACCCTCCGCTTCCCGTGCGATCATCGCCACCCGGTTTTCGGAGGTTGGCGCGATCAGGGAAATCAGATCCACGCCGTACTGCCGGCAGACTGGCAGGAATTCTTCCTTTTCCTCAAAGGGCAGATCCGGCAGAATCAGTCCGTCAATACCGTTTTTCCTGCAGGTGGAGATAAATTTCTCCGCCCCGTAGGAAAAAACAACGTTCGCATAAGTCATGAAAACCAGCGGCACGCTGACATCCTTTCGCAGTTCCCGGACAAAAGCAAATATCCTGTCTGTGGTCACTCCTCCGGTCAGCGCGCGCAGGTTAGCCTCCTGGATTACAGGCCCCTCCGCCGTCGGGTCGGAAAACGGAATGCCCAGTTCGATCAGGTCCGCGCCGTTCGAAACGGCTGCTTTTACAGCCTTTGCCGTGGTTTCCAGGTCCGGATCCCCGCAGGTGATAAAGGCAATAAAGGCTTTACCGTGGTCAAAAGCAGCAGCAATCTTACTCATGGATATCCTCCCCTCTGTAACGGGCAATGGCGGCGCAGTCCTTGTCTCCCCTGCCGGAGACCGTGATCACGATAATCTGATCCTTTCCCATCTGCGGCGCAATCTTCTGCGCATATGCAACCGCATGCGCGGATTCGATCGCCGGGATGATACCCTCCGTCTTTGCCAGGTATTCAAAGGCGCAGACCGCTTCCTCGTCTGTCACCGGAACATATTCGGCCCTGCCGGTATCGTGCAGCCATGCGTGCTCCGGCCCGACGCCCGGATAGTCCAGGCCCGCGGAGATCGAGTAAACAGGAGCGATCTGTCCATACGCATCCTGGCAGAAATAACTTTTCATGCCGTGGAAGATCCCCAGCCGTCCGGTATTCATGGTTGCCGCCGTTTCGAAAGTGTCAATTCCGCGGCCTGCAGCCTCACAGCCAATCAGGCGGACGGATTTGTCATCAATAAAATGATAGAAACTGCCGATGGCGTTGCTGCCGCCGCCGACGCAGGCAATCACCGCGTCCGGCAGCCGTCCTTCCTTCTCTGCCAGCTGTTCCTTGATTTCTTTGGAAATCACCGCCTGAAAGTCCCGCACAATTGTCGGGAACGGGTGCGGCCCCATTACCGATCCAAGGCAGTAATGCGTATCATCGATCCGGCGGGTCCATTCCCTCATTGCCTCGCTCACAGCATCCTTCAGAGTGGCCGTGCCGGTCTTTACGGGAATCACTTCCGCGCCCAGAAGGCGCATCCGGTATACGTTGAGCGCCTGCCGGACCGTATCCTCCTCGCCCATAAAGACAACGCACTCCATCCCCATCAGGGCCGCGGCGGTAGCGGTCGCCACGCCGTGCTGTCCGGCGCCGGTCTCAGCAATCAGGCGGGTCTTTCCCATCTTCTTTGCCAGCAGGGCCTGTCCCAGGACATTATTGATTTTATGCGCGCCGGTATGGTTCAGATCTTCCCGCTTCAGATAGATCTTCGCGCCGCCCAGGTCCTTTGTCATCTTCTCAGCGTAATACAGCCGGGAAGGCCGCCCGGCGTAATCGTTCAGCAGGGCACTGAGTTCCCGGTTGAATTCCGGATCCTCCTTGTACCGGATATAAGCTTCTTCCAGTTCGATCACGGCATTCATCAGTGTTTCCGGGATATACTGCCCGCCGTGAATCCCGAATCGTCCGTTTCGGTTGCTCATTTTTCATCCTCCGTTCTTACCGCCCGAATAAAGGCGCGCATTTTCTGAATATCCTTGAATCCATCCGTTTCAATCCCGGAGGATACGTCCACCGCATAGGGTTTCAGTTCCAGCACCGCTCTGGCGGCGTTCTCCGGGTTCAGCCCTCCGGCCAGGAAGTAGGGCCGTTTCACCGTCCGAAGCCAGCTCCAGTCAAAAGTTTTTCCGTCTCCGGCGCCTGCGTCCAGCAGGATCCGGTCTGCGGAAGAGGCCTGCGCCCGCATCGCATCCTCCGCCGACCGAATCCGGAAAGCCCGGATCAGCGGCCTGTCCGTCAGTTTCCGCAGGCGTGCCAGATACTGTTCGTCCTCGTGACCGTGCAGCTGGGCCATATCGATCGTGCGGTCCGCAAGCAGCTCCGCCACAGTTTCCGGATTCTCATCCACAAACACACCTACAGCTTCAATCCCCGGATCAAGCATCTCTTTCAGAGCGTTTGCCGTCTCCGGCGTGATATATCTTCTGCTTCCCGGAAAAAACACAAAGCCGATGTATTCCGGTTTCAGTCCGTTGACAGCCCGGATATCCTCCGGCCGCCGCAAACCGCACATCTTAATCTGCGTCCTTTGCTTTTCCATCCCCTGTCCTTTCCTTCTCCTGCTTCAGTTCCCGCAGTTTCACCGCAGGATCCTCCGCCCGCATCAGTGTCTCGCCGATCAGGGCGGCATCCGCGCCGATCTTCTTCAGCAGCTGCACATCCTCCGCGGTTTTCACGCCGCTTTCCGCCACATAGATGCAGTCTGCCGGAATCCGGTCCCGGAGCCGCGCCGCGTTATCAAAATCCACAGTGAAATCCTTCAGGTTCCGGTTGTTCACCCCGATAATCTTCGCGCCGGCTGCAACTGCCGTGCGGATTTCCTCTTCGTCATGCGTCTCTGTGAGCGCAGCAATTCCAAGCGACTCGCAGTGTTCCAGATATTTTTCCAGCGTTTGCCGATCCATCAGGGACACAATCAGCAGAGCCGCGTCCGCGCCCATCACCCGCGCCTGATCCAGCTGGTACATGCTGACCGTGAAGTCCTTGCGCAGCATCGGCAGGTGTACCTTCTCCCGGACCTCCCGGAAAATCTGATCCGATCCCAGGAAGTATTCCGGCTCCGTCAGGCAGGAAATGCAGTCCGCCCCGGCCTGTTCATACGCTTCAGCGATGCGCAGGTAAGGAAAGTCCGGGGAGATCAGTCCCCTGGAAGGCGACGCTTTCTTGATCTCACAGATAAAGGAGATCCCCGGCTTTTTCAGGGCTGCAAGAAAACGGTCGCCGTTTCCTTTGCCAAGCGCTTTCACCAGCGCCTGTATCTCCGCTTCCGGCACTTTCGCCCGGTCGTCCAGAACCCGCTGCCGGGAAAGATCCGCCAGTTTTTCAAGTATATTCATATTCCACCGCATTCCATTCCCTGTTGTTTCTGCATCCGGCGTCATGAATTGGAAACGCTGATCAGCTTTTCCAGCGTTTGCGCCGCCTTGCCGCTATCAATCAGCTCTGCCGCCAGCTGAATGCCGTCTGCCATGTTCGCCGCTTTTCCGCCGATATACAGAGCCGCGCCGGCGTTCATCAGCACAGCATCCCTCCGGGGGCCCTTTTCTCCCGCGAGAATCGCCCGGGTGATCCCGGCGTTCTCCGCAGGTGTTCCGCCCGCCAGGTCTGTTTTCTCACAGCGCTTCAGGCCGAACTTCTCCGGCGTAATCACATAGTTTTTCATCCAGCCGTCCCGGAACTCGCACACGGTGGTCGGTGCGCTCAGGGAGATTTCATCCAGCTTGTCCTGTCCATAGACCACCATGCCTTTCTTAACGCCCAGATTCATCAGCACCTGCGCCAGCGGCTGCACCAGGTATTCGTCATACACGCCCAGGAGCTGCATTGCCGGATGACCGGGATTCGTCAGCGGTCCGAGAATGTTGAACACGGTACGGAAACCCAGTTCTTTCCGGATGGCACCCACATATTTCATGGATGTATGATACTTCTGGGCAAAGAAGAAACACATGCCGGCCTTGTCCAGCAGTTCTCTGCACTTTTCCGGACTCTGGTCGATATTCACACCCAGCGCTTCCAGGCAGTCCGCTGTCCCGCTCTGGCTGGAAGCAGCCCGGTTCCCGTGTTTGGCAACCCGCATTCCGCCTGCCGCCGCAACCAGTGCAGATGTGGTGGAGATGTTAAAGCTGTGCGCGTTATCCCCGCCGGTGCCGACGATCTCAAACAGATCGTCTCCCGCGTCCACGCATGTCGCTTTTTCCCGCATGGCTGCGGCGCAGCCTGCAATTTCGTCCGTGGTTTCCGCCCGTGCGCTTTTGGTGCTCAGAGCGGACAGAAACGCGGCGTTCTGGGTTGGCGATGTTTCACCGCTCATGATTTCATTCATCACGGTATAGGCTTCCTCATAAGTCAGATCTTCCTTGTTTACGATTTTGACGATAGCTTCCTTGATCATTTTCTTTTCCTCCTTCACCTGATTGCGGATGATGTGCGGTCATTCAGCTTCATGAAATTTCTCAGCATCTGTTTCCCGTCCGGCGTCAGAATACTTTCCGGATGGAACTGCACGCCGTAAACCGGATACTCCCTGTGCTGCACAGCCATCACCTCGCCGTCCGTCGTCCGGGCAGTCACCTGCAGGCAGTCCGGCATTGTTTCCGGCGCGGCTGCAAGGGAATGATACCGTGCTACCGGAAAGCGTTCCGGCAGCCCTTCAAAAAGGATACAGTCCCCTTCCTGTTTCACCTCAGACTGTTTTCCGTGCATCAGGGATTTGGCGTAGGTCACCGTCGCACCGAACGCAGCGCAGATGGCCTGGTGACCCAGACATACTCCCAGCAGCGGAATCTCTTTCCCAAGTTCCTTGGCTGCCTGAATGATGATACCCGCGTCTTCCGGCCGTCCCGGGCCGGGCGACAGGATGATCCGGCCGGGTTTCAGCGCCCGGATTTCATCCACCGTCATTTCGTCATTCCGGATCACGCAGATGTCCGGATTCAGTTCCCCAATCAGCTGATACAGGTTATAGGAGAAGCTGTCATAATTGTCAATCAGCAGCGTCATCATCCGATCTCCTCTCCGCCCTGTTCCAGTGAATGAAGCACCGCACGGGCCTTGTTCAGGCATTCCTCATATTCCTTCTCCGGCACGGAATCGTAAACGATACCGGCTCCGGAACGAATGAACACCTTTCCGTTCTTCTTCCATGCAATCCGGATCGCGATACAGGTGTCCATGTTTCCCGAAAAGTCGATATAGCCGATCGCTCCCCCGTAGATGCCCCGCTTGTTGTTCTCCATCTCACCGATCAGCTGACAGGCCCGGATCTTCGGTGCTCCGGACAGCGTGCCTGCCGGAAGCACCGCTTCCACAGCGTCCAGCGCATCCTTGTCCTCCCGGATTTCCCCGCGCACCGTGGAGCCGATATGCATCACATGGGAAAACCGCAGAATCTCGTGGAATTTTTCAACCTGCACGGTGCCGAACGCTGAGATTCGTCCCAGGTCGTTCCGGCCAAGATCGACAAGCATGTTGTGCTCTGCCAGCTCCTTTTCGTCCTTCAGAAGTTCCTCCTCCAGCTCCCGGTCCTTCTCCGGCGTTTTCCCCCGGGGACGCGTCCCTGCGAGCGGGAATGTATGCAGGATACCGTTTTCCAGTTTCACCAGCGTTTCAGGGCTTGCCCCGGCAACCTCCACGTCCGTGCCGGAAAAGTAGAACATATAGGGGGAGGGATTCACCGTCCGCAGTCTCCGGTACATATTCAGCAGGCTGCCTTCATACGGTGCGCTGAGCCGGTTGGACAGAACAATCTGAAAGATGTCTCCCTCCCGGATGTAGCAGCGGGCTTTCTCCACCATGGCGCAGTATTCCGCCTTGCTGAACAGCGGCGTAACTTCGCCGGCCAGCCGGCCGGGCTCATCTTTGGCTTCCGCTCCTTCCAGAATGAGCTGTTTCAGTTCCGCCAGCTGCATCTCCGCCCTGTGGTAACCGGCTTCTCCTTCCGCCAGCTTTACATTGACGATCAGGATCATCTTCTGACGGAAATTGTCAAAGGCGATGACCTTGTCAAAGAGCATCAGATCCACATCCTGAAAATGCTCCGTATCCTCCGTTTCCCGCCTGACGGACGGTTCGGAATAGTTCAGGTAATCATAGGAGAAATATCCGGTCAGGCCGCCGGTGAAAGGAGGCAGTCCCGGGATCCGCGGGCTTCTGTATTCCGCCAGGATCTGCCGGAGCACCGCGGACGGATCGTCTGTCTGCAGTTTCAGTTCCCCGACCTGCATCTCCCCGTCCGAACAGGTGATGCTCAGTTTCGGATCAAAGCCCAGGAACGTGTAGCGTCCCCAGTTTTCCTGCGCTTCCGCGGATTCCAGCAGAAAGCAGTGTGAAGATACATTCTTCAGTTTCCGAACCACCTGGATCGGCGTGCAGATGTCCGCCAGCAGCTCGCAGCTGACCGGTGCCACCTTGTACCCTTCCTCCCTGTATCGGGTCAGTTCCTCTGCGCTCGGTGTAATCTTCATTTTCTTTCTTCCTCCGGCAAACGGATTTCCCGGATATGACCCGGGCATGAAATACACAGCCAATAAAAAACCCCGACAGATCTTTGCTCTGTCAGGGACGAATCTTCTTCGCGGTGCCACCCTGTTTCACGGTTACCCGTGCGCTCTGCGGGATACGCTCATATCCCCGGCAACTGACGTATGCCTTACGTCGCAGAATACTCGACCGAAGCCTTTGACTGCGCCCTCCGCGGTCCATTTGGCGGTTTGTTTCCTGCCCGGCTTTCACCTTTCCGGACTCTCTGTGAGGGCATGGCCGCTTTGATCTCCGCTTCAACGGTTTCCTATGAAATTGAGAGAATTTTAACAACACCGTTCGCAGGTGTCAAGTGGATCTTTCTTCGGATACATCAGAAAAACAATTCACCGATGCACAGAATTTCCCCCGGAAAGTCCGCGTCTTGTTCCGCTGACCGCCGCATGATATAATTCTGCAGGATCAGGCCGGTCCGGCTGACCGGTCTTCCGATCTGTTCATCCTTCCCGGGAGAAACCCGGGAGGCAACGATCCGGCTGAGGTAAAAAACATGAATACGATTGATCTCTCTGGTATATGGGAATATTCCCTTCCGGGGCAATCCGGAAAACTGCGGCTTCCCGGCACACTGGATGAAGCTTCCGCCGGCTTTCCGGATGATCCGTCGTGTCAATGGAAAGCGGAAGATCTGAAGCGGCTCGGCTTCTGGAAGGAAGATGAACCCATTGTCACGCGTCTGACGCGGAAAAAGGTTTATGAAGGTCCTGCGCAGTTCGGCCGCAGCCTGCGCTGGAATCCGCCTCCGGACAGCCGGATCTTCCTTGAATGCGAAAGAACCCGGCACCTTCGGCTGACCGTGAATGATCAAGAAGCCCCGGCTGTCTCCCCCGTTACCCTCTCCGCACCCTGCGTTTTTGACGTCACAGGCCTGGTAAACGGGCAGGATCGGTTCGTTCTTATTTCGGACAACAGCTATCCCGGATGGCCTCGGGACGCCATTGTATATGCTTCCGCCGCCTCCGACGAGACGCAGACAAACTGGAACGGCGTTCTCGGGTTTGTCCGCCTTCGGATCGAAAAAAAGGACTTCATCTCCGGCATCCGGGTTTATCCGGTGAACGGACGGGTGGAGATTCGGGCAGACCTGAACTTTTCATCGGTTCGCGGAGGCCTGCTGCATATTTCTTCCCCCGCCCTGCAGCACGAATATGAAGCAGCCCTTCCCGGAAAAACCGGAGCGTTCGAAATCCGCTGCAGCGCAGAGCTCCGTCCGGACCTGAAGCACTGGAATCTGGAGGAAGGCGTCCTCTATCCCCTGACGGTCCGTGCCGAAGGCCTGGAAAGCCGGACCGTTTCTTTCGGCGTACGGACCTTCTGCGCGCGTGACGGCCGCCTGGAACTGAACGGACGGAAAATCTTTCTCCGGGGAGAAACAAACTGCGCCGTCTTTCCTGAAACCGGATATATTCCGACGGATCCCGCTGCATGGACTAAAATCCTGAAAAAATACCGTTCCTACGGGGTGAACTGTGTCCGCTTCCACAGCCATTGTCCTCCGGAAGCAGCCTTCATCGCAGCGGACAGGCTTGGTATGCTGATGCAGCCGGAATTGTCCCACTGGGATCCGGAAAACGCTTTCGGAACCCCGGAAGCCCGCAGATATTACGAAACGGAGGCAAAGCAGATCCTCCGCCACCTGGCAAATCATCCGTCCTTCGTAATGCTCAGCTTCGGGAACGAACTGAATTTCGGCGATGAGGGCCGTTCTTTTACGGAACGATTGCTGCAGGATCTGCGGGAAGCGGATCCTTCCCGGCTGTACACCGCCGGCTCCAACGCCTTCTACGGCGCGAAAGGACCGAATCCTGCCGACGATTTCTATACGTCCTCA
>CAMJTZ010000042.1 GCA_946408865.1 uncultured Clostridia bacterium | reverse complement strand
CGGCTCCCTGGGGTACATTAAAAAGCATCGGCAGCGTGCCGGTGCCTTTTTTTGCAGAAGCAGCGGGTCCCCGGACTTATTTTCCGAGCGTCAGGCGGGCTGAAAACGGCAATCCCCATACATACCATGTTACCGTGGCTTCACGGACAGAATGCATATCACGGGCGCTTAGCACAGTGGCGGAGAGATCAGAGGATGTATGTGGAGCAAGGGTGTGCTCAGCTGTATCTCCGTACAGCAGAACATCACCGGACATCGGGGTGATCTGGATTTCGATGGAGTCTGCCGGAAGGAAGGACTTGTTGTCTGCATGAACGGTCCAGGTATAGAAAAGATAGTTTTCCGGAGATGTGAGCTGGGCTGTGCTGAAACGTGTGCCGACAAACGTCTCCGACTCCAGCGAGGATTTCAGCTGGCTGAAGGCTTCCTGCTGGGTAACCGGATCTGTAACGATCACGGAATCGAATGTCACCTGCAGGCTGCTGTTGAAATACAGAATTCCAACGCCGGCCAGCGCGGCTACAAGAAGAATCACAAGGATAATTGCAACTGCTTTCATATTTACTCCGAAGTTTTTTCGATATTTTCCTGTGCAGACATGATGCGGTTCAGCTCCTCGATCATATCTGCATCCTTGAGGCTGAATTTGAATTCGACGCGGCGTGAAGCATCCGGATCTTCGACGCCGTTCGCATCATAGACGAGATCAGAATAACTGCGCCCTTTTGCGGTCAGAATTTCCTGCAGCTTTGCTTTCTGGGCACGGGTAAGGGAAGGCATATTCAGACAGTAGAGAGCAACCTGCAGAGCGCGGTCCTGAGAAAGCTTCAGATTGCTCTGGTAGGAACCGGAAGAATCCGTATGTCCTTCGATAATGATCTCGCCGAGATAATCAGCATACTTGTCGCGCAGCAGAACGTCCAGGTAAACCGGAATAAAACGGTTCAGCAGCGCCTGCCCTTCTTCCTTGATCATTGATTTTCCTGTTTCGAAGAAAACGGAAGAATCAAGTACAATATCACCAGTGTTCGGATCAACGGTTGCTTTCATGTTTGCGGCGGAAAGGGAAGCAGACAGATCGCGGATCATTGTTGTACGGATGCCGATCAGGTCGTCGATTCGCCGGGCCTGGCTCGCAAGCGCGAGCTGTTGCTCCTCGAGCCGTGCAGTTGCTTCGTCAAGCGCCTGCTGCTTGACGAGAAGGGCGGCCTTCGCGTTCTCCAGCTCCTCCTCCCTGACAATCAGAATCGCCTGTGTGGAGTTCAGTTCTTCTTCTTTGGCGGAGAGCGTATCCTGCAGTTTGTCCAGGTCGGTCTGGATGATGATCAGTTTCTGTTCCTTGGCGTTCAGTTCTTCCGTCTGCGCAATGTTCAGGGCAATCGCACTGTTCAGTTCTTTTGTTTTTGTTTCAAGCATGCTGAAATAGTGATACAGGCTGTATGTCAGGATCAGGACAAATATGAGGAGCAGCGCCGCCATCATATCGGAATAGCTGATCCAGCTCTGCCCGCCCTGGGCGCCGCGGGAAGCGCGTCGGTTGTGAATGCGTTGGCGCGCCATATTCAGGCCTCCTTCGCGATGGCAGACAGCGTGTCAGAAATGGAATCAACGCGGGATTCCATCGAAGTCAGCACTTTGCATATTTCTTTCAGTGAGCCGTTTTCTCCTTCCGCTGAAAGAGAAGCAATTTTCGTGCCCAGATCGGTGATCAGGGCTGAGAGATCCTTGTTCTGCTGCTGCATCCGGTTCAGCAGTTCAGCCGTACGCTTTTCATAGTTTTCGTCGTGCTCACGCACCTGGTTGATGCCGCTCATATACGTGTCGAATTTATCGAGGATATGGCCGGTCATCTCCTGCAGAGAGCGGGCGTTTTTGACGATGTCCTGCGCGGAGGAAACGGTTTCCCCAGTCTGCCGGGCTGCGATAATCTGGTTCTGGGTCACGGCGTCCATCGCGGTAGCCATAGCGGAGAACTGATTACCCAGACTCCGGTCCATTTCGTCCAGGAAGCGGGCGACGATCCGATTTACGCCGTCAATCTGATTCCGCGTGGCGCCGATGATAAAGCGATCCATGGAATCGGATACCGGACTCATGGCGCGCGTAATGCTGCGGCCGACGTTGTCTGCCAGCCGGTCGACCAGCGTATCATTGATGCCCTGAAGCATGGAGTTTCTGTCCTGGTTCTGAATGATCATCTGTACATCGTTGTCAAGCGGACGGGACATGGCCAGCTGGGTGAAGGAGGTCACAAAGTCATCGATTGCCCGGTAGCTGGAACCCTGAGAGATCCGGTTCAGCATGTTGAAAACGATACAGAAGCAGCTCCTGAAGCAGAGGCCGCAGCCGATACTGCAGCTGATGCCGGCAACAGAGGTCCCGAAGGCGAAACGCATTCCCTCAAGCAGTACGGGAATACCCTCCACAAGCTTCTCGGAATCACCGAAATTCAGGGAGGAAAGACCACGGGAAAGCCCCATAAACGTACCCAGGATACCGAGAGAGGTCAGCAGGTTCGGAATCAGTTCCGCAAGTGTAGCGTTACCAGGACCGTGGGTGACCGTATCATCGTTGATATAGTCTTCAACATTGGTTGGAAGACCGCGGCGGTCGAGTTGTTCTGCATTCTGCAGAAAACGCTGCCAGGTTCCGCGCAGGCGTTTGCCGACAAACCCGGACTGCTGCCATACAGGCTTGTCCGTGGTCTGACCTGCTTCGGCCTGCAGACGTGATATGGCGCGGCGCAGAGAGGAGGTCGTTTTCCACAGCGGCAGCAGGCATTTGAAAAAACCGATCAGTGTTACAATCGCTATCGCACCGTACACAAGATAATCGGCGAGATCCGGGAGAATTTCCGTTACTTTCGACAAATCAGGCATTGAATCACTTCCTGTTCGGGAAATTTTGCGGGTTCACAATAAAAACGGTTTCAAAAGCCGGAAAATTCCCGCAACAGTGAAACCCGGCAAAACAAAGATATGTAATTATAACATTTTAGAAATGAAATGTAAATGAAACAGTTATGTAATATGTTCGATCGCTCACGTATCCGGAGCCAGCAAAGGCGTGAGATCGTTCAGGTACCAGAGTGCAAGGCGATGCAGCGGGCGGGTCATCATGACATAGAGTACACGGCAGAGAAATTCGTCGTCCGGGAAGTTCTCAGCGGAAACATCGCAGATACCGACGCAGTCGAATTCCATTCCTTTGACGATACTTGCAGGCAGCACCAGAACGCCGCCGCTGTATTCAGTGTCCGATTCCGAAAGAAGACGGGCGTTGAGTTCAGGAGGAAGACTGCGGAAAAGTTTCCTGG
Source organism: uncultured Clostridia bacterium (assembly GCA_946408865.1). The sequence continues at coordinate 9,900 of CAMJTZ010000042.1, read as the reverse complement.
CCTGTTCTGCTGTTTTCTCAATCAGGGCAATGGAATGGAATCTTTCCTGTTGCCAGGCTTGTACCTGTGCGAGGATCATGGTGAGGCGTTCCTTCTCATTTGAGGCGTGAATGATTCCGGGCATCTCTCCGTGGCGCAGCACCGGTCGGGTTTCGGCAATCCCCGGTATCGGATGACGCGCGGCGACGGAACGGGCAAGATTCATGATTTCGACGGTATTACGGTAACTGACTGTAAGCTGCCGGAAAGCAGCTTTGTTTTCAAAAACCGGCTCCTGCCATTCTTCCCAGCTGCGAATCCCTTCATCAGAGCGGATTCCCTGGTAGAGATCACCGACAAGGGAGAAGGTCGCTGCGGGATTCATGCGTTTGAGAAGCTCGATCTGAAAAGGCGAGAAATCCTGGCATTCGTCAATGACGATATGTTTCATCGGCCGGGATTTGAGTCCGTATACAGTGTTGCAGATCATCAGGAGCGCCGGAAGATCTTCGGCCCGGAGCGCGACAGAGGAAAACAGATGCTCCCGTTCTGCCTGATCTGTCACTGTATCTGCGATGAAGGTCCTGTAAAGGGACGGCAGATCGAGGGCGGGAAACCTGTCCCGATAGTGATGCATGTATTCGCCGGCACGGGCGTCGATTTCAGCATACCGCTGATCCCGGGAAAGATAGAGATCCCGTATTTTGCGCTGGCGGGACGGTGTATCCGGTTCAGATGCTTTCGTTCGGCGGACCAGTTGATCTGTCATTTCGGCGTAGCGGTCCCGAAGTGCGGAAACAGCGGACTTCAGTCGGCGGTGAATGATTTTTTTCAGTTCACCGATGCGCATCTCAAGCGGAAAATGGCGGAGATCCCGAAGAAAAACGGTTTCAAGCTCTTCCCGGTTCATCAGCACGACACCTGCTATTCTGAATCCATTATCGGGAAGGAGTGCCGTCTGCAGACGGTTCAGCCAGGCTTCCAGCTGCCGCATGAAGGCAAGGGAACCTTTTATCCGGAGGATCCGCCCGGCAAAAATCCGTTCTGTTTCCGGAAGTGAGAGGTTTTTCTCCAGCCGGCTATCCGGAAGGATCTTCGGCATGCGGCTGCCCATGGCATTCCGGCACCAGCCTTCGAACGTTGTCTGAATGACGCGTTCGACTCCGAGATCCGGAAGTACCTGTGAGATATAGGAAAGGAAAAGCGGATTCGGAGCGAGAATCATCATATTTTCCGGCTTCAGGGTTTTCTGAAACGTATAGAGGAGATAGGCAATCCGGTGCAGGGCAATCGTGGTCTTTCCGGAACCAGCGGCTCCCTGGACAAGGAGATTCTGGTTCAGCGGATGACGGATGACAATATTCTGTTCTGCCTGGATGGTGGTTACTATTTCCCGGAGACGGTCGGTGGAAACCGATCCGAGGACTTCCTGGAGAAAGGTTTCCTGGGAAACGATTCCGCTGTCAAAAAGACCGGTCAGCGCGCGCTCCCGGACAGTCAGCATGCGCTTGAGGGTCAGCTCGCCTGTAACTCTTCCGTCCGGTGCAGTATAGTCCATGGGACCGATCTGGCCGGAATAGTAGAGGTTGGCAACAGGGGATCGCCAGTCGACAACGATCGGATCAAACGTCAGGGGATTCAGGACACCCCAGCGGCCGATATACCAGGTTTCCGGGGGAGCGTCCCGGGGAGTGAAATCCAGGCGTGCGAAATACGCCTGTCCGGCAGCCATTGAAAGCTGACGCAGGCGGTCAAGCTGCAGACGGAAAAGCTGTATGGTGACTTCTTCCTGCTGATCAGGATCCTCTTTCATCTGTACGTCCATATGAACGCCGGCTTTTGCGCCTGTAAGCGTTTCCACCTCGGCGATTTCGCGGGAAATGTCGTCACATGTCTGTTGAAGATGCTGATACTCCGCGTATGCGGCCGGATGATCCGGAAGCTGTACTGTCGGTTTCATGTGTCTATTCCTTTCTCCGGGAAGAACAGCAAAAAGCCTCTGCCGGAATCATTGAATTCGCAGAGGCTTACGGATGGTTCATCCTGCAAGCATGTGGGATAGAATCATACCGAACGAAACCATATTTGTCAAGAAAAATAATCAGGTCAGCGCTCCGAGCACTTCGCCGACTTTTTTATGGATCACGAGATCGCATTCCGCATCCATTGCCGTAGCGTCGCGGTTGATAAGGACCAGACGGCTGCCGCGGAAATAGCGCAGCAGGCCGGCAGCGGGATACACGGTCAGGCTTGTGCCTGCGACGATCATGAGATCCGCTGTACGGATCGCGTGAATTGCACCGTCCACGACATCGTTGTCGAGCCCTTCCTCGTACAGGACTACATCCGGCTTAATCCGCCCGCCGCAGGAGCAGACGGGAACGGGATCCCTGCTGTCGCGGATATATTCCGGTGGGAAGAACTTACGGCATTTCATGCAGAAATTGCGGTGAATGCTTCCGTGAAGTTCAAAGACAAGCCGGCTCCCGGCTGCCTGGTGCAGACCATCAATATTTTGAGTGACAACGCCGGTCATCCGGCCTTCTTTTTCCCATTCTGCCAGTTTCAGGTGGGCGGCGTTCGGCTTCGCTTCGAGCGGAAGCATCTTGTCCCGGTAAAAGCGGAAAAACTCTTCCGGCCGCTGCATAAAGAATGTATGGGAGAGTATGCGTTCCGGCGGATAATCGTATTTCTGGTTATACAGGCCGTCAACGCTGCGGAAATCCGGGATCCCGCTCTCTGTGGATACGCCGGCGCCCCCGAAGAAGACTATCTGTTTTGCTTCATCCACATAGCGCTGCAAGGTTTCATTTATCATCGCTGTTATCCTCTGCCGCAGGTGTTTCCTGTTCCGCCGGCGCGGCAGGCTCAGACGCGGAGGAAGTGGCGTCCAAGGTCAGCCCCTGCTCTTTGGAGCCACGGGAGATCAGGAAAAAGGTAACCAAGTCCAGGATAGCTTCACCGATCATGAAAATCCCGATGAAGGTATGCTGATTGTCTCCGAAAACAGCCCTGTTCAGGAGAGCAAGCACTCCGATCACCAGGGAAACACCGGCAAAGATCAGCATAATCCACCACCGTTCTACCCCGACGGTCTTTTCGTCAAAGGCGTACTGGATCTTCAGGAATCCACCGAAAACCAAGGTAAGGCCCCAGATCTTGGGGAAAACTTCCCGCATATCAGACGGGCTGGTAATGAGCAGAATGCCTGCCAGAAACAGCACCAGGCCGATGGCCATATCCGCTCCGGCCAGACGCTTTTTGAGATCGGAACGGAAGTATTTCAGGAGAAACCATCCTCCGAAGATGATCAGTCCTGCGGCCAACGCCCAAGCGGCCACGTTGGTCACCCATTCGTTAAGCATCAGGAGCAGCAAGCCGATAACGAAATAAAAGATGACAAGCGGCAGCACGAAGTGCAGGCTCATCTTGTCAAAGGACTCCCTCGATTCCGCTCCGGGGAAACCGGGGTGTTCTGATATAATGCCGTTACGTTTGAATCCTATGTTTTTCATGCTGAAAGCCTCCTGTTGAAGGAAATATTCATCCTAAATCTTTTTTTCAACGAAAGGCGGGAGAAATCCTGCCTGTTTTTTGACTGTACGAATGGGTTTATCAAGTTGACAGGGAAAGCGCTTCATGATAAGATGCATCAAGCAAAGCGGGAATCCCGCACTGCCGTCGGGGAAGGCGGCTTTTTGCTTACATGGGGAGGTCGCGAGTCATATGAATCAGTATCGTGTAGGTATCATCGGCGCAACGGGCATGGTAGGCCAGCGCTTTATATCCCTGCTGAAGGATCATCCGTGGTTTAAGGTGACATGCCTGGCGGCCTCGTCACGCAGCGCGGGAAAAAAATACAGAGAAGCGGTTGGTGAACGCTGGGCTTTTGACTGGCCGATTCCCGATTATGCGAAGGATATGCTGATTGACGATGCATCGGATATTGACGCAGTTGCCGGAAAGGTTGATTTCTGCTTCTGCGCTGTGGATATGAAAAAAGATGAAATCCGTGCGATGGAAGAAAACTATGCGAAGCATGAAGTCCCGATCGTCAGCAACAACAGTGCGTGCCGGGGCATAGAGGATGTTCCGATGGTCGTACCGGAAATTAATGCTTCCCATCTGGAAGTAATCGACACCCAGCGGAAGCGCCTGGGCAGCCGGTACGGTTTTATTGCCGTGAAACCCAATTGCTCGATCCAGAGCTATGTGCCGGCGCTGACGCCCCTGCTCGACTTTGAGCCTACTGAGGTCAGCGTATGCACCTATCAGGCAATCAGCGGCGCAGGAAAGACATTCAAAACCTGGCCGGAAATGGTTGATAACGTGATTCCTTATATCGGCGGTGAAGACGAAAAAAGTGAAAACGAACCGCTGAAGCTGTGGGGCAGTGTCGAGGACAAGGGAAACGGCAAAGTCATTGTGAACGCCGCTAAACCTGTAATCAGCGCGCAGTGCCTGCGTGTCGCGGCCAGCGACGGCCATATGGCCGCGGTATCCGTGCGCTTTGCGAAGAAAGTGACGAAAGAGCAGATTCTCGAGCGCTGGGCGAATTATGAGACCGAAGCACAGCGCCTCGAACTGCCGAGCGCGCCGAAGCCCTTCCTGCAGTATTTCGAAGATCCGAGCCGTCCGCAGACGAGGCTGGACCGGGATTTCCAGAACGGATTCGGCGTAAGCATCGGCCGTCTTCGGGAGGATAAGATTTTTGACTGGCGTTTTGTCTGTCTGAGTCACAATACAATCCGCGGCGCTGCCGGCGGCGGAATCCTGACGGCTGAGCTGCTGTGCAGGAAAGGATATATTATCGCGAAATAATCATCTGTTTATTGCACGGATGATTAACGATTCGTAAAGGCAGAGTAGCGTTTTCCGCGTAAAGTGTTCATGAACGGGGAGTTGTCATGAAACGAAACAGCCATCCGGCTGTGCGGTGGGGAATGCGCATCCCGCTGCTTTTCGGCAGAAGCCTCTGCGAATCAGCCCTTTGGATAACGGTTTGATTTGAAAGGAGGCTTTTTACATGCAAAAAAACATCCTTCAGCGAAAATACTTCCGTACGCCCTTTTGCGCGGATTATTGGCGCCAGGCGTTTTCTGAACTCAGAAATACGCGGACGCTGGTTTTCGCCGCACTCGTCCTCGCCCTGCGGATCGCGATGAAACCCCTTCGTATTCCGGTCGCTGCAGACGTAAACGTCACCTTCGGGTTTATTGTGAACGCGCTCGGATCCATGGTCTACGGCCCGGTTGTCGGACTGCTGGGCGGTGCCCTGTCGGACACCCTGGGATATCTTATTGCGCCGAACGGGGTATATTTTTTCCCGTTTATACTCCTGGAAATGGGCGGATCATTCATTTTTGCACTCTTCCTTTACAGCACGGATATCACGCCTCTGCGACTGATCCTTTCTAAATTCAGTATCAACCTGTTCATTAACATCCTTTTGAATGAACCGATTATGGTGCTTTATTACAGGGATGTGCTGCATCTGTCAACCTATCAGCCGTTTGTCCTTGTGCGGATTGTCAAGAATATTGTGATGCTTCCGATCGAAGGCGTTGTACTGATGATCGTTTTCAGGGCGATGATTCCGGCCCTCGCGCGATCAGGATTCCATCCTGCGGGGAAGGTAACCCTGGATTATACAAAAAAGCATGTCATTCTGCTGATTGTCCTGGTTCTGATCGGCGCGGGATCTGTTGCCGGATATGTAATCTATGATTATAATAACAAGAGCTTCAGCGCCTCTTACACGGCCCAGGAACGTCTGCAGAAGAACAAGGCAATGAAGGAATGGGTTGTTTCTGAGAATCCGTCCCTGAAAGCGGAGGAAACCGTAACGGTAATCGAAAGCGCCCGTTCACAGGTCGGTAAAAAGGAAATGACCTACGAAGTTGCGGTTTACAGGATTGACAAACAGAAATTTGAGGAACGCAAGACAGATAAGTATACGATGGATACGCTGAACGGTTATTCCAAATCCAAGGCGGCAAAAGACGATACGCTCGTGCGGATCGGTACGGGAACGGCTGTGGCGGACAAGGGAACCGTAGACGACGCAAATCCGCTCGGTAATTTTATTTCGATGGATCTGACCATGACATGGAACGGGGAGACGAATCCGTGACGAAAGCTAGAAAAGAAGAAGCTCTGCGCCTGCTGGAGGAGATGTATCCGGAAGCAAAGGCAGAACTGGTATTTACCAATCCGTATGAGATGCTGGTAGCAACCATACTGAGCGCACAGTGTACAGACAAACAGGTTAACAAGGTAACACCGGCTGTGTTTGCAAGGTATCCGGATCCGGTTTCCATGGCTTCCGCGAAAGAAGAAGACCTTTATCCGATGGTGAAGAGCTGTGGATTCAGGAGCAAGGCGGGGAATATTATCGCTGCCTGCAGAATCATCCGGGATGATTACGGCGGGAGTGTTCCGGATAACATGGAGGCACTGACAGCATTGCCGGGCGTCGGGCGGAAAACTGCCAATGTCGTTCTCAGCAATGCTTTCCGCATTCCGGCTTTCGCAGTGGATACGCATGTGTTTCGGGTCAGCAACCGGATCGGCCTGTGCAGGGCGAAAACCGTTGAGGAAACAGAACGGCAGATGACACGGCTGATTCCGCGTGAAAAATGGGGAAACGCTCATCACTGGCTGATCTGGCACGGACGGCGCATTTGCAAAGCCCAGCGGCCTTTGTGCGCGGAATGCGGATTGAGGGAAATATGTGAAAGCGCGCGGAAATGAGATTCCGCGCGCTTTTTCAGTGCATGAACCGAATTAATCCCAAAGCAGAAGATCAAACTGGGGATAGGATTCGACGGTTTCTTCGGATTCCATATTATACATTCCGGTGCATTTTCCGTAAAGCGTATGACGTTCACCCGCTGCGAAGCCAGGATCGGCTTCATAGACAAAATACAGGATCTGATTATATTTGCTTTCAGATACCTGCTGGCCGGCAGCAACAATAATCCATTGATCACCGACCTGCTCCACAGAAGTGATAAAAAGATTGTTGAAACGAAGAACCTGACCAACAAACTGACCGATACCGGAAACGAGCACACTGTAACCGGCAGTTTTTGAAGATTTACGGATCTGAATCCGACGGGCTTCATCTGTCAGAATATGTGAAACAGATAATGTTTCACGATGGGTATCCAGTCCTTTCTTTGCGAATGCAAGAACAATGTTGTATTCACCTTCATCAGAGAAAGGAATCTTGAAGGTGAAACGACCGGTGCCGTTGGTTTTTACCGTTTTGTTCCAACTGTAGGCACCGCCTGTCATCGTGGCCAGACACTGGATTTCCACGTTTTTTACAGTCGTTCCGGCAATGAGCAGTTCGTCGCCCGCAAAAGATTCGGGCACAGGACTGTCAAAAGTAACGGGAATCAGCGTTTTCTTGTAGGTAATATACGGGAAAACCTTTTCGGCAAGGAACTGGTCTTCACTGCTGTAAACGTTCAGAGCGAAAAGCCAGACATTTTCTTCTGCTTCAGGAATGGTAACCTTCATTTTGAAGGTGCCTTTTTTTTCGCTTGCCGTGGTCGAAAAATTGATCGGTTCATCCGCGCCGATGCGCATGAGGACACCGATCACCTGCGTGCCGGGGACTGTGGATCCTTCAACAGTAAAAACGTTCGTGTTGGTTTCAACAGGCGGAGCGGCGGAAATGCTGATCAGAGATTCAGGAGCAGAAACGGAGGAATCACTGCTGTCGGAGGGAGTGTTATTTTCGGCGGCAGCAGGGATTTCAGCGGCAGCGGCTGCAGCAGCGGCAACAGATTCGCTGGTCGCAAAAGTTTTCATGATATTGGTGATTTCGTTGGTGACGCTTTCCGGAGGTGTCTGATTGAAACATTTCAGATCCACACAGATCGAGTAACCCTGGTAAACAGTACGCGCCATGTAACCGCGGTATTCCTGGCCGTTATGGGAACGCTTGTATTTGAGCAGAAGGAAATGATTCCCGTTTGGCTTCTGCAGCGATTTTGCGGATGAACCAAGCGTCTGAAACGTGTAGCCAAGGGAAGCCAGTGTTTCACTCTTTTTGCAGGAGGCCTCATATGCGCTCCAGGTGGATTTGTCCTCCAGATGAACAAGATTGACGTATTGTTTTGCTTCGTCATCCTGCGCAACAGTCACTTCAATGCAGGAATAACGCGTTTTGAGTTCGCTCCATGCCTGCAGAACAACTCCGCGGGCCTGCCAGTCAGCAAGTGCTTCATCCTTCCTCATACCCATCGCGGTCAGCAGTTCGGGATGTTTTTCGAGATCCGAGGATGTGATGACAGTTCTTTTGTTTTTCAGCGTCAATTGAGCCGGGCAGGGAGACAGGGAATAATCCGTATCTGCAAGCGCGGAAGCACAGTAGACCAGAATCAACGCGAAAACAATCAGAAACAGGAGTTTACGCAAGGAAGTCACCGGCCTTTCCAGGATCCTTGAAGAAAGATCCATGAATATCGTTCAGGGATAAATGATACACAGGGTTTCTGCAACCCAAAAATTATAGCATAGCAACAGAAGAGTTGGCAAGATTCACGGGGATGGAAGCATGTTATTCTGTCCTTCCGGACGGGAAACGAGTGTTTTCCGTCGCTTCAGGAATGTTTCACGGTCCAGCATGACCAGGCGGCCGCAGGTGTTGCAGCGAATCCGGATATCTGCACCTGTCCGCAGGACTGTCCATTCATCTCCGCCGCATGGATGGGATTTGCGGGTGCGGACAACATCGCCGGGAAGTATCATTTCAACCATAATTGTATTTCGACTTTCCAGATTGATTCCGGAATCAGGAATTCCGGTGATCCGATTATATCACGGGCGGACAGAAAAAAGAAAGCAGAGCGCTGAATCGCGGATCAGTAAACTTTACAGGTGACGGGTAAAATGGTAAAATGCCCCGGGTAAGGAAAGAAAAGCAGGAGCGTTATATGAATCAGAAAGAACATCCAATCGGGGTTTTCGACAGCGGCGTAGGGGGCATAAGCGCTCTCCAGGCTATGATTCGAACGCTTCCTCAGGAACATTTCATCTATTACGGCGATACAGCGAATGCGCCATATGGTACAAAAGATACAGAAGAAGTAATTGCCTGTGTCCGCCAGGTTACAAACCATCTGATTGCTCGCGGAATCAAGGCGCTTGTAATTGCATGCAATACGGCAACCGGCGCTGCAGCATACACACTGCGGAAAGAACTGACAATTCCTGTCATCGGAATGGAACCCGCGCTGAAACCTGCTTCCGAAATACGCCAAAACGGAGACATTCTTGTACTGGCCACCCCTCTGACACTTCATCAGGATAAGTTCAACAGACTGATGGAAAAATACGGGGAGGGTGCGGTACGCGTTCCCTGCACCGGCCTTATGGAACTTGTTGAAATGGAAAACTGGAACGGGGCAGAGGCTTATCTGAAAGAAGTATTTGGTCTGTACGACCTGAAAAAAGTTGATGCTGTCGTTCTTGGATGCACCCATTATGTGTTTCTCAAAGACATGATCCGTAAAATGCTGCCGGAACATATTTCCATTACAGAGGGCAGCGACGGAACAGCACGGCAGCTGAAGCGGGTTCTTGCACGGAATCATCTTCTGAAAGAACGAGGAGAAGGCTTTGTGGAGCTGGAAACAAGCGGAATTCCGGACGACATTGAAAAAATGCGCAGGCTGCTGAACCGTGCTATTCCGGTATAATTCTTCCCAAATCACGCAAAAAACATCACAAATTTCTTTTCAAGACGATTCAGATATGGTATAATAAATTTTGATATGGCATATGATTCCCCCGAAGGGGGATGAGATTTGTTAAAAAACGATATGGAGGAATCTACAATGGCTGAATTCACCACCGGAAACATTCGGAATATCGCCCTCATGGGGCATGGCAGCGAGGGCAAAACCA
>CAMJTZ010000041.1 GCA_946408865.1 uncultured Clostridia bacterium | reverse complement strand
GGGCAGCATCATTATTCCGGAAGCGACGAAGGTCCAGATGCTCTATACCCTCCGGGTATCCCTGGAAGAAATGCTCCCGCCGATGCTGTGCAGTACCGTGGTATACCATACCGCTCTGACGGTGCTGCTGAGCACGATCCTGCCGGACTGGCGGCGCCGGAAAAAGGGCGCGAAGGGAGAATTTCCCCCGCTGGAGCAGTGGTATATGCCCCGCAGGATGGGCGCCGCGGTTTTTGCGCTGTGTATCGGTTGGGTGATCGCCCTGATGTCAGCGGACGGCATCGGCGCGTACCTCGGATGGATGTGCGCGGATGTGTTCCGGGTTGCTTTTATGATCCAGGGCATCTGCTGGATGCAGTGGATGGGAAAACGCATGGGGATCCGCAGCGTGGCACGCAACGCCTGGTCTGTGGTACTGAGCGTGGTGGCGCCGCTGATTCCGATGATCATGGGCGTGATAGATCAACGCAGGGACGCACGTCACCTGCGTCCGAAAGAGGAGGCTGATCAGGAATGAAGGTCGTATTGCTGAAGGATGTACGGAACATGGGCAAACGGGATGATATCCTGACTGTCAGCGACGGGTATGCCAGGAATTTCCTGTTTCCCCAGAAGCTGGCAGCGGAAGCGACGCCCGGAACGCTGAAGGAGATCGAGCGCAAGCGCGCCGCGCAGGATGCCCGGGAAGCGGAACTGAAAGCGGAGGCACAGGCCAAGGCCGAACTTCTGAAGAACAAGGTCATCGTGCTGGAAGTCAAGTGCGGCGATAAGGGCCGCCTGTATGGCAGCGTAACGAGCGCGGAAGTGGCGGAAGCGCTGGAAAAACAGCACGGAATCAAGGCAGATAAGCGGAAGATCGATATCGGCGATCCGATCCGGGAAACCGGCGTCCGGGAGATCTCTGTATGGCTGTATTCCGGAATCACAACGAAGATGAAGCTGGATGTGCAGCCGATCAAAAAGTGATCCGTGCTTTGAAGGCTTAAGGAATATTTGGTGGCGGAAGGTCGTTATATGGATCAGGAGCAGAATCTGAACGGGGTTGTGCCGCCGCACAGCAATGAGGCGGAGGTCAGTGTCCTGGGCGCAATGCTGCAGGACAGCACCGCCGTGCTCCGGGCCATGGAACTGCTGAAGGAAGAGGATTTCTACCTGCCGGAGCATCGGGAACTGTTTTCGATGATGTCCGAACTGAACCGGAACCACACGCCGATCGACCTGGTGACAGCTCATACGGAACTGGCCAGGCGCGGCACACTTGAGGGTATCGGCGGAGACGCTGCCCTGATGCGGATTCTGAACGCGGTGCCGACTTCGGCGAACGTCAAGGCGTACATTGATATTGTCCGGGAGAAGAGCACACTCCGGAAACTGATCAGCGCCTGCAGAGAAATTTCCGGCGAATGCTACCGGCAGCAGACGCCGCTGGAAGACACCCTGGCTTCCGCAGAAAAGGCGATTTTCGATATTGTAATGAACCGCGCGGACGGGGAGGCGCTTCAGCCGCTGGGCGAAGTAGTGATCCGGGCGTACGACCGGATTGAGGAACTTGCCAGACTGAAGGGCGCCATCGCAGGCGTGCCGACCGGGTTCATTGATCTGGACAACTACCTGACCGGCCTGCACGGCGGCGAACTGATTGTTCTCGGCGCGCGGCCTTCCATGGGGAAAACTTCGTTTGCGATGAATATCGCCGCGCACGCCAGCCTGAACCAGGGCAAGAAGGTTGCGGTATTCACGCTGGAAATGCCGCGGGAGCAGATTGCCATGCGCGTGCTTTGCTCCGACGCCAGGGTGGATATGCAGCGCGTCCGGAAGGGAACGGTTTCGACGGAGGACTGGATGAAGCTGGCGAAATCCATGACGCCTATGGCTGCCGCGCCCATGTATATCGACGATACGGCGGGCATTACACCCAGCCAGCTGCGGTCCCGCTGCCGGCGCATGATGATGGACCGGGGCCTGGATCTGATCATTGTGGATTATCTGGGACTGATGCGGGCGGACGGCCGCGTGGAAAACCGCCAGCTGGAAGTCAGCGAAATCAGCCGCCAGCTCAAAGCGATCGCGCTGGATCTGAAGGTGCCGGTGATTGCCTGTGCGCAGCTCAGCCGCGCCAACAAGGACCGGACGGACAAGCGGCCGGTGCTGAGCGACCTGCGGGATTCGGGATCTATCGAGCAGGACGCGGACGTGGTCATGTTCCTGCACCGGGAGGAGTATTACAACAAGGAAACGGAAGACCGGAATATCGGCGAAGTGATTATCGCAAAACAGAGAAACGGTCCTCTGGGGACAGTAAAGCTGGCCTGGCTGAGCGAATATACGACCTTTGCGAATCTGGCAAGGGATACCGGTCCGGCCGCGGATGCCCCGTTCTGATGATGCGGAACGGAATAAAGAGAAACTGTCAGAAGGAGAATGAATGGAGAATTATACCGTTTGCCAGCTGCAGAAGGATATGCGGTACGAGGGATTCCTGCTGGTGCGCTCTGCCGAAAAGCGGAAGGACGTCAAAGGAAACGATTATGTGGACATGAATCTGACCGACCGCACGGGTGAGATCAACTGCAAGATCTGGAACTGGGATTCCATGGAGGAAGTGCCGGAGACCGGGAACGCCGTGAAGGTCCGCGGTACGGTACAGGAATACAACGGAAGGCTGCAGCTGCGGGTGGAGAAATGGCGGAAGAGCACGCCGGAAGACCCGGTGGATATGAGCCTGCTGGTTCCCTGCGCACCCCGGAAGCCGGAGGACATGATGAAAGAAATCCGGGAAACGGTCGCCTCGTTCACAAGCGAGAAGCTGCGAAAGCTGACGGAAGGCATGCTGGAGGCAGCCGGCGGGGACCTGAACTGGTTCCCGGCGGCGCAGCGGATGCACCATGCGGAACGCAGCGGACTGCTGCATCACACGTCCGACATGCTGCGTGTGGCAAAAGCCATGCTGGAGGTTTATCCCTGGATGAACCGGGACCTGCTGCTGGCGGGCGTCATCATCCACGATCTGGGAAAGATCGACGAGCTGAAGAGCGATCAGGCCGGCAATGTGACAGACTATACCCGGGACGGACAGCTGCTGGGACATCTGGTGCGGGGAATCACGAACCTGAACCGGGTTGCGGACCGTCTCGGCATTCACGGTGAGACGGTCGTGCTGCTGGAACATATGCTCCTGAGTCATCACGGCGAGAGTGAATACGGCAGTCCGAAAGCGCCCATGTTCCCCGAGGCGGAAGCGCTGCACTGGATTGATATCATGGATGCGCGGATGAATACCATGAAGAGCGTGGAGGACAAAACACCGGACGGAGCATTCAGCGAAAAGGTCTTCAGCCTGGACCGGAGAGTATACCACCCGATCTATACGGACGACGCGGAATGAAGCGCGGACAACAAATAACGGAGGGATGCAACATGTCGAAAAAGATTCTTTGCCTGGTTCTGGTACTGTGCGCTGCCCTGGTTCTGACGGCCTGCGGTCAGCAGCAGGAAGAATTCCCGAATCAGCCCCTGCAGGGCAGCAGCGCGGGTCAGCAGACAGCTGTCCAGCAGCCGACCGCTGTTCCGCAGGAGCAGGCGGCTCCCGCACAGCAGATCAATTTTAACGACGGAAGCTATGATCCTACCCAGGAAGAAGGCGGCGGCGCGGAAGCCGTTACCGGCGGCAATCCTGTTACCGCAGCCCCGGTTATGCAGAGCGAATTCGCCGGCGCGACGCCTGTGCTGATCGATCCGGTGGATAAGCCTACCCCCACTCCGCTTCCAAAGGTTACATTCTCCTATGCCAATTATACGGCCAACAATCTGCGTCTGGTCTTTGAAGGTCCTGCGGGATGGATCCCGGATGATACCGCTGCGGACCTCTATACGCTGACGGATCCGAATCCTGCCATGGATTACGAAGCAAAGGCTGAAATCCGTACCGTGAATGTCGGCAAGGATTATACCCAGAAGGAACTGATCAAGGAAGTCAAAGCACAGGCGGACAATGTCCGGAGCGCTTTGAATTTCAAGTCTTTCGATCCTTCCGATACCGCTGCCCGCTTCTTCATTGACGGGAACGGCGTGTATCTGGCCTACAAGGGGATTCTGAACAACAAGGAGGAAACCGGCGTCGCCGGCCGCATCATTGTCAATACGGTGAACAAGACCCTGTACATCATGCACGTCAGCTATCCGCGCGGACTGGCGGACACCTATGCGGACGGGGTATACAACAAGATCCGGCATTCCATGAAACTGGCGAACTGAAACGGATCCGGAAAACACTGAAATTTCTGTGACGCGCTCTCTGAAAGAACTGAAAGCGCGTCACAGTCTGTTATCGGAGGCTGCCTTTACAATGAGCAAAGCAAAACGTTTTCTGCTCCTGATCCTGTGTGCTGCAGTGCTGGGACTGTGGACGACGGCGCATGCGGACATGGTGACGGTCGGCATTTACCTGACCGGTATGGTTCCTGCAGAGGACGGATCCTGGCGGTCCGTCACGGCGGACGGCAATTTCCGGATCTATCAGAACGGACAGGAAATCGGAACCATCGCGGCCGGACGGGAAACCCTGACCCTAAGCAGCATGGACCGGATCCGGATTGAACCGGTTCCGCAAAGCTTTGCTCCCGGCTGGGACCTGAGTACTGCCAGCCTGACGACGGATGTATCCGGCGCGGGCGCACAGATGATCCCGGTGACGGTATATCAGCGGAAGACCCGGATCGTTACCCCTGAACCGCCGGCTGTGACCCCCGAACCTCCGGCAGCAGTGCCGGTTCCCGGCGGAAGAACCGCGGTGCCGGAGATCCTCCCGGAGACGCTGCCTGAGATAACGCCGGAGGACGATGAACCTGTCGAGGCGCCGGAACAGAACGGCCCGGTTCAGACGCCCACACTGCCGCCCTATACCGGCATGCCGGAAACGACGCCCGAACCGGTTCCGGCCGGCATTCAGGGAAACGGAACCGGAAATATCCGGGTACAGGTCTTCTTTGACAAAAACGCAAACGGTACCCAGACCTCTGCTTCTGCCGAGGGCGGCGTAAAGGACATAACGGTTTACCTGCTGAATGAAACAGGGGAAGTGCTTGCTTCCGCAGTCACGGACGGCAGCGGTATGGTCGTGTTCAGCAATCTGCCGGACGGGAATTACAGGACGAAAATGTTTCTGCCGGACGGCTGGTATTTCACGCCTTTCGGCGGGGAAAACAGTGTGACACTCAACGCCTACCGGCTGACTGCAGCCAGCAGCCAGACCAGCGGGATCGTCACGGTTGCCGCCGGTACGGAATCGGAACAGGGGATCGGAATCCATAATAAAGCTTCCTCCATGGGCGGCTTTATCTGGCTGGACGAAACCGTGGACGGCCTCTGTAAAGAAGACGAGGCGCGGATTCCCGGTGTCCGGATTCAGCTGAAACACGAGACGGAAGAGCTGGTTTACGAGACGGAATCCGGAGAGGACGGTACCTGGAAGATCGGTCATCTGTATCCCGGCAGGTATACACTGTCGGTTGCCTGGCGGCCGGAAGGGCTGATGCTGACCCGTTATACACAGTCACGCGGATTGCGTTCCTTCCTGACATCGGACAATCCAAGGAGAATTGTGGATGCCGCCGGTACAGACCAGAACAATATGAATATCGGTTTCAACTGGGCGACACAGATCACCGGCCGGTGCTATCTGGACGCGAACTACAACGGGAAATACGATGAAGGCGAAGCTCCGCTGCCCGGAGTCAGGGTGTATGCCCGCTTCACGTTTGACGATAAAGAGGCCGGAACGGCCGTATCCGGAGCAGACGGCACATATACCCTGTCCGGCCTGCGGAAGGGCAGGTACAACATTCAGGTGATCCTGCCGGATGACGGAAGCATCTATTCCAAGGCGGCCCCCCGGGAAGAAGGCGGCAATCTGTTCGGCCCCAGGGGCGACCGCAGGGACCAGATGCTGCAGAATGTATCGCTCTCTGACGCAGAGATGCGCGTGATGAATATCGGCGCGATCTATCCGGCTTCGGTGACAGGTACCGTTTACTACGATGATAACTTCTCGGCAGGGAAGGACGGAAATGAGAGAACTGCCGGCAGCTTCCCGGTTACCATCGTGGACGCGGACGGAAACACAGCGGCTGCGGACAAGACCAATATGAGCGGCGTTTATGAACTGACAGGCCTGACGCCCGGGGAATACTCCCTGCAGGTTCAGGCCACAAGGGGTTATGCCTTCACAAAACCCGGTGAGGGAAACGTGATCCGGAACCTGACACAGGGACAGGGAACCTCTGCGTCCTTCCGGGTGGAACTCGGAGAGAGAATTACCGGAAAGGATATCGGCATGATCCGGCCCGGAACGGTTAAAGGCACCGTCTTCGCCGACCGGAATGACAACGGCATGCGGGATCCGGGCGAGGAAGGACTGCAGGGCGTGACCGTGCGCCTGATGCATGAGACGGAGGGCGAGGCTTTCCGCGCAGATATCGGAGCAGACGGCGGATTCGTCTTTGACGCGGTCATGCCGGGCCGTTACTATCTCGAATACACACTGCCGGAAAGATCTGTTTTTGCGAAAACAACTGCCGGTGGAAACGAGATTTCCGGTGAGGGAAGAACCGGCAGGACAGAATCGTTTGATTTTGTGACCGGTGAGATGCGGACCGCTCCCCTGTGCGGTGCACTGCTGCTGGGCAGGATTGAAGGAACAGCCTGGCATGATTCAGACGGTGACGGTGTACGCGGCAGCGAGGAAATGCTCGCGGGCGTGACGGTTGAACTGGTGCCTTCCCGCGGCGATCTGGAAACGGTCACCGTTGTAACCGATGAAACCGGAGCCTTCCTGCTGGATCAGCTGCGTCCGGACATGTATCAGCTGACGGTGAAATGCCCGGATGGATTTGTGCTGAGCCGGACGGATTACCTGGCGCTGCCGCTGAAGGCAGGCGTTCGGGAACAGACCGTCCCGCTGGAGGTACAGATGGGTGCGGAATGGGTGAACCAGGCTGCAGGCGCCGTTCTGCCCGCCTCGATCAGCGGACAGCTCTGGATGGATGAGAACAACAACGGCCTCTTCGATGAAGGCGAACGGACCCCGGCCGGATATACGCTTTCTGTGATCGATGAATACACCGGAAAAATCTTCGATACACCGGTGACGGATGCGGAGGGCTGCTTCTCCGCGGCGGGAATGATCCCGGGAAGCTTTACGGTCTCCATGACGATGGACGAGCGCACGCTGGCGCCAAAGGCCGGGGATTCCGTTTTCCGCGAGGAGGACGGGGCGCTGGTGCTGACCGGGATTCAGCTGCGGGAGGACGAAGCGCGCAGCGGATTGCTGCTGGGAATCGTCCGCTATACCGAAATCAGCGGACAGGCCTGGATTGACCGGGGCGAATCCATGGAAGCCCTGACCGGCGTTCAGATGACCCTGAAGGATACGGATGGGAATGTCATTGCCGCTGCGGAAACGGACAGCACCGGCGTTTACCGGCTGCAGCACCTGATGCCGGGCCGCTTTACGCTGGAAGCTGCTGCGCCGGAAGGCTGTGTGCTCATAGAACCGGGCGACCCGCGGCTGTCAGATACTGTACGGTCCGTGATTACGCATCCGGCCAACCGGCTGGGCAGTACGGATCCGATCGGGCTGAAGATGGATCAGGACATGAACCGGATGGATATCGGATGCGTCCTGCCGGGTCGGCTGGGCGATTACTGCTGGCTGGACCTGAACGGGGACGGCCTGCAGGCCGGGGATGAGCCGGGTATCCCGAATGTCCGCATCGAACTGCTCCGGGACGGAAACGCTGTCGCAGAAACCGTAACAGATCAGTACGGATTCTACCGCTTCGTGGATCTGTATCCTGCCACCTATGTGATGAAGGTTTACGCGCCGGATGAGGTAAAACCGACGCGGCGGCGGACGGATCTTCCGATGATTGCTTCCGTGCTTGAAGAATCCGAAGAACCGGTGGTTTATTCCGTACCGCTGACGGTGGAAAGCAACCGCGCGCTGTATGATGCGGATCTTGGCTTTGTCTGCCGGAAAAACGGCGTGATGCCTGCCGGAACCGGGCAGGGCGCGACCCAGAACTGGATTCCAGACTATTGAGGTGAAACCGGATGATAAAAAGATGGATCAGTCTGCTGCTGGCGCTGGTAATGCTGCTGGCGGTAAGCGGGGTTTCGTTCGCGGAAGATGCGGACGGCGGGAACGATGTGGATGATTCCGTTGAATTCCCGACAGAAAAGGATGAGGAACAGCAGCAGGAAGACGCTCTTGTGACGGAAATCCGTCCGCTGGCGTCCGGGGACGAGGGTGAAGATGTGAAATTCCTCCAGCTCCGTCTGCAGAGCCTGTATTATTTCTCCGGAAAGACGGACGGAAAATACGGGGACGATACGAAGACTGCTGTACGCAAATTTCAGGAGGACAATAAAAACCGCGGTCTGGAAATCACCGGAGACGCGGATGTGGACACCCAGGTTCTTCTGGCGTCAGCGAAGTTCCGGGGACTCCGTTACGGATCCTCCGGAGAAGATGTCAAAGACCTCCAGATCCGGCTGACCGCGCTGGGATACTACAAAGGCATGATCAGCGGCGATTATCTGGAAGGTACACAGAACGGCATCCGCCGCTTTCAGAAGAACAACAATCTGGAGAGTACCGGCGAAGCAGATCCGCTGACACAGGAAACGATCTATTCTTCCGCGGCCATCGGTAATTATGACGTGGAAGAGCCGACGGCGACGCCTTTTTCCGATGCCTCCTGGTACCTGGTGGACGAAACCGATACGGGTGTACCCATGCCGGCGGAACCGGTGCTCTTTGAAAAGGAACTGAAGCGGGATTCCAGGGGCGACGCCGTTAAGAACCTGCAGGAACGGATGAACCTGCTGGGCTATTTTGACGGATCAATCACCGGGAATTACCAGGATAAAACCATCAGCGCCATCAAGAAAATTCAGAAGCAGAACGGCATGAAGGTCACAGGACGGACGGATGAGGAAACCTGGAACCTGATTTTCAATAACCCGGGTATCGTGATGCCGGACGCGACTCCGAAGCCTGAACCGACAAAGGAACCCACGCCTTTCGCTATCACGGTCGACGTTACCAACCAGGTTGTTTCCGTGTATACCCGGGACGAGGAAGGGAACTATACGATTCCGGTCCGCCAGATGCTCTGCTCCTCCGGCAAGGTCGGAACAGACAGCCCTGTGGGCGACTGGGTGCTGAACGGCCGGAAGGCCCGCTGGTGTTATTTCCCGAAGTGGGGCGATTACGCACGTTACTGGACGCGGATCAATGCTTCCGTGGCGTTCCATTCGCCGATTTACAGCGCCGTAAGCGTAAAGGCCATCAAGGAAGGCAGCTATGAAATGCTGGGGAACCGTGCCAGCCATGGCTGCATCCGCCTGGCGGTAGCTGACGCGAAGTGGATTTACGACAATGTCGGTGCGGGAACGGTGGTTTCCATCCGTACGGATCTTCCGAAGGACGAGGAACTGAAAACCGCACTCAAGGCTGTAAAACCGAAACATTCCTACGATTCTCCGATTGCCGTCACACCGGAACCGGAATACAGCCGGGATCAGATCCCGCAGCTGAAACGGGGCCTGAAGTATAAGGACAGCGGGGAAGAAGTCTACTGGGTGCAGTGCCGCCTGAAGGAACTGGGGTACTATACCACCAAGTGTACCGGAAAAATGCTGAACCGGACGGTGGCCGCGGTCAAGGAATTCCAGAAGGATCACGGATATTCCCAGAGCGGAAGCGTTTCCCAGGAACTGATCAACGTGATGGCCGCGGCGGAAAAAATCACCCCGGTGCCGCAGATGACTCCGGCGCCGCCGCCTGAGCATTGACCGGCGGACATTGAAAAGGACAGTAAAAAACGGAGGGAGCAGGATCTGCTCTCTCCGTTTTGATTGCGCGTCTTCATGGATTCAGGGAGGCGAGGGCGGCAAGGGCATCCTCTCTTCCGGCAAGCGCCGCCTGTTCATACCAGCGGGCGGCTTCGGCAGGATCAGCATCCACGCCGTCTCCCGTCTGATAGGCGTATCCGAGCGCCATCATACTGCGGCCGTTTCCCATCTCCGCCGCTTTCCGGTAATACAGGATCCCTTTTTCCGGATCCGCCGGCACAAGCTCCCCGGTCATAAAGAGCCAGCCCAGGTAATCGCAGGCCAGGGAACTGCCGTTATCCGCCGCTTTTTCATAAAGGGATACGGCAAGATCCGGATTCCGTACAGTGCCTTTTCCGGAGAAAAACATGGCTGCGAGGCTCATCCAGCTGTCCGCATACCCGGCTTCCGCGGCGGTCCGGTACAGCTCTGCGGCTTTCGCGTAATCGCGGGGGACGACGATCCCTTCCTCATAGAATGTGCCCAGATACCAGTAAGCTTCCGGAATTCCATGATCCGCCGCTTTCTGAAAATAATCCATTGCGGTGAACTCATCCGGTCTGGTCCAGGTGCCCTGGTCATACGCTTTGCCGATCAGCATCAGCGCCGGCGCGTATCCGCTGTCCGCGGCAATCATGCAGCAGGCGAGGGCAGCGTCGTTGTTTTTTCCAAGCATAAAGCCGGATTCATAGTATGCGGCCAGCGCGCACAGGGCGTCTCCGTGCCGAAGGGAAGCAAGATAACGGACGGCAGGCCAGGCGCGCAGCGGGTCGCCGCAGAAGGCCTGCTCCTGCAGGGAATCGTCCCTGCTCTTTTCGCAGCTGCTGCAGGAAACGGAAAAATTCCGCGTTCCGCAGCCGTAACAGATCCAGACGCCGTGCACCGCATGGCAGACGGAACAGGCTGTGCCGGACGTTTCCGAACCGCAGCACAGGCAGATCCATTTTTCGTCAGGCAGCGCGGATTCGCCCAAAGCCGCGGTGAACAGGGGGCAGAGCAGGAGAAGCGTGAGGAGACAGATCAGCAGTTTTCGGATCATAGCGGGACTCCCTGATCAGGAACGAGCCGCAAAACCGACTTTTTTCTGGACTTTGCGGAGCGTCCTGTAAGCGAGACCAGCCGCCTTTTCCGAGCTGCTGTTCAGTACGCTGAAGAGATATTCCTTATCGGCAATCAGACGTTTATATTCCGCCTGCAGGGGCTCAAGCGCCGCGACCACACAGTCTGCTGCGCGGGATTTCAGCGCGCCGTAGCCCTGCCCGTCAAGATCCGAACAGATGCTGTCCGTACTTTCGCCGGAAAGCGCGCTGATGATATTCAGCAGGTTGCTGACGCCGGGCTTGTTTTCCGGATCAAAACGGATTTCCGTTTCGGAGTCCGTTACGGCCCGTTTGATTTTCCTGCGGATGGCGTCCGCGTCATCCAGCAGGGAAACAAACGTATCCTCCGGATCGCTTTTGCTCATTTTGCGTTCCGGCTCCTGCAGGCTCATGATCCGGGCGCCCGCCTTGGTAATCAGCGGTTCCGGTACGGTAAACACGTCGCCGTAGACGCCGTTGAAGCGCTGGGCGATATCCCGCGTGAGCTCGAGATGCTGCTTCTGATCCGCGCCGACAGGAACGAAATTCGTCTGGTACAGCAGGATGTCTGCAGCCATCAGTACCGGGTATGTGAAAAGGCCGGCGTTGATGTTGTCGGCGTGTTTGGCGGATTTATCCTTGAACTGCGTCATCCGGCTGAGCTCACCCATATAGGTGTAGCAATTGAGGATCCATGCCAGTTCCGCGTGCGCGCTGACATGGCTCTGGCAGTAGATCAGGCTCTTTTCCGGATCGATGCCGCTGGCCAGATACAGGGCGGCCAGCTCGAGGCAGCGGCGCCGGAGATCCGCCGGATTCTGACGTACGGTGATGGCGTGCTCGTCCACGATACAATAGATGCAGTCATACTGATCCTGCAGCTCGGAAAAACGGCGCAGCGCGCCGATATAGTTCCCGATCGTCAGTACACCGCTGGGCTGGATGCCCGAAAAAATGACCTGTTTCCTGGTTTGTTCTTCCATGGAAAACGACTCCTTACAAATAGATGATATACCATTATATGCCCGCAGAGGGTAAAAAACAAGGAAGAATTGACACTGCAGGGGCCGCTCTGTATAATCATCCCGAAGCTTGCGGCAGGAGGGGAAAGACATGAAATTCGGGAAGCGACCGTCCGGTCTCCGCTATGACGAAACCGTGAAGACACCTGCGATCCGGAGCAGCATCTGCACGGGGGAACAGGTGGCCGGGTTTATCCGGAAGGAAGACGGTACCTTTGAGGAAATCATGCTGATCCGGGATGCCGGGGATCTTCAGCTTTTCCGTGACCAGTATGGAATTACGGGAGAGATCAGAAAGATTTACTGATCAGCGAAGGATATTTGAAATGAACCAGAAATCAATCCGGGGAAGTCTGCTGCTCCTGCTGGGAGCCGTGATCTGGGGCGCTGCTTTTGCGGCCCAGCGGGCCGGCATGGATCATGTGCAGCCCTTTACCTTTTCCGGCGTACGGATGACGCTGGCCGGCCTGGTGATGATACCTGCCGCAAGGATCTTCGGAAAACGGAGGAACCGCGCGCAGGACACGCCGGCAGGATGGAAGGAACGGAAGGAACAGCGGGCAGGCGGACTGCTGTGCGGTGCGTTTCTGTTTGCCGCAACCTCCCTGCAGCAGATCGGACTGGTATCGACTTCAGCCGGTAAAGCAGGATTTCTGACGGCGCTGTATGTCGTGCTGGTTCCTGTAGCAGGATGGCTTCTCTTTCGGAAACGGACAAGCAGCGTGATCTGGCTCGGCGTCGCTCTGGCGGTTGCTGCACTGTACCTGCTGTGTGTTCCTGCATCCGGTTTCCGGGTCGAGCAGGGAGATCTCCTGCTGCTCGGCTGCGCGGTGTGTTTTACAGGACAGATTCTCTGCGTGGATTCCTATGCTCCGCGCGTGAACGGGTTTGCGCTGGCCCGGGATGAATTCCTGATCACGGGAATCCTCTCCCTGGCTGTGGCCGCGTTTACGGAGAAGATGGAATGGTCCGGAATCCTGGAAGCGTGGTTTCCGATCCTGTATACGGGAATCTGCTCCGGCGCTGTCGGTTATACGCTGCAGATTATCGGCCAGCGGGATGTGAATCCGACGGTTGCTTCACTCCTGATGTGCCTGGAATCCGTCTTTGCCGTGCTGACCGGCGTGGTGCTGCTCGGAGAGCGGATGACCGGGCGGGAAGTTGCCGGCTGTGTGCTGATGTTTACGGCGGTGATCCTGGCGCAGCTTTCCACTGCGGTTCGCAT
>CAMJTZ010000040.1 GCA_946408865.1 uncultured Clostridia bacterium | reverse complement strand
GCACGCTCTGGAGGAACCGTACCGGGAAATCTTCGAACTGCGGGTTTTCGGCGAGCTGAGCTTCCGGGAGATCGGAACGATCTTTGGAAAGACCGAAAACTGGGCCCGGGTCACATATCACCGGGCCAGGCTCAAACTACAGGAAAGGATGGAGGCACAATGAAAAACTCCTGTGATATGATTCGCGATCTGCTGCCGCTGTACGCGGATGACGCCTGCAGCGAGGCAAGCCGCCGTGTGGTGGAAGAACACCTGGCGGAATGTCCTGAATGCGGCGGGATCCTGCGCCGGCTGAAGAATGACGAGATCGAGACAGGCCTGCATCAGGAAAAGGAAGACGTAATCTCCTACAGCGTGCGCCAGTTCAAAAAGCGTTCCGCCGTGGTAGGATCCACGGTATCCGGCGGCCTGCTGATCCCGATTCTGATTCTGCTGATTATTAACCTGACCGTTGGCAGCGCAATGAACTGGTTCTTTATCGTGCTGGCGTCGCTGGCGGTTGTGGCGAGCCTGACGGTTGTTCCGGTCATGGCGCCGAAGGGAAGCAAAGCGTTCTGGATGTTCTGCTCGTTTACGGCGAGCCTGATGATTCTCTTCGCTGTTACCTGCCTGGTGACCGGCGGAAACTGGTTCTGGGTCGCTTCGAGCGCGACGCTGTTCGGTCTGGCGGTTTGCTTCCTGCCATGGGTAATCCGGGCCAAACAGCTGCAGAAATGGGTCGGAAAGAGCAACAAGGCGGTGCTTGTGATCGCAGTGGACGCGGTGCTGTTCCTGAACATGATGAACGTGATCCGCCTGCACGCATCCGGCGGTCCCGGGGTTCTGACGATCGTGGGCGTCGCGGCCGGTATCGCGCTGGTGGTGCTGAGCATTCTGAAAAACAGGGGGAAGATCTGAAATGAGCAGGGATCAGAAAATCAAAATTGCAATGGTGATCTGCGGGATGGTGCTGGCGTGCGCGCTGATTCTGAATCTTACCGGCGGATTCGGCACGCAGGGGCTGGGGAGCTACGCCAACGCGGACAAGTATACGGCCGGTGAAACGGAAATCAGGGATACGGTCCGGAACCAACTGGACCAGCGGAAAGATCACCGTGGCTTACCATGCGGAGAATACGGTCACCCTGCGGGAAACCGCGCAGCGCGCCCTGGCGGACGATGAGAAGCTGCAGTGGTGGATGGACGGCGATACGCTGCGGGTGCAGTTCACAAAACCCGGTATCCGCTGGAATATGCCGGGGAAGGAACTGACGGTCACGCTGCCGGAAGGGACTGCCCTGGGAGAAGCGGGAATTCATCTGACTTCCGGAGATCTGATCCTTCCCGCGATGAAGGCGGAAAAACTGTCCCTGACAGCCACCAGCGGCAGCATGGATGTCACCGCGGAAACAAAGCAGGCGGAAGCAGACTGCACCTCCGGCAGCATCCGAATGAAGCTGACCGGCGAAACGGAGCGGGCGAGTCTCGGATGCACCAGCGGAAGCGTCACGCTGGAAGCGAACCGGATCGAAAAGGCGGAAGCCGGATCCACCTCCGGGGCGGTACGCGTCACAGCGAAAGAGGCCGGCAGCGTCAAAGCCGGATCCACCAGCGGACGCGTGGAGGTGGAACTGCTGAAATTCAGCGACCTGAAGATCGGGGCCACTTCCGGCGACGTAACAGTCCTCCTGCCCGCGAATCCCGGCTTTACAGCGAAGGTGGATCAGACGAGCGGAAAATTCAGTTACGATCTGGCGCTGACCAAAGACGGCGACCGGTATGTCTGCGGCGACGGCAGCGCGAAGGTGGAAATCGGCACGACCTCCGGGGATGTCCGGATCGCTCCGGCTGCGGGAGAATAAAAAACAGACCGGCTGTCATTCAACGGCAGCCGGTTTTTTCATGCGCCTTTTTATACAGCCGGGCGGAACAGCGGCTCCGTCCGCGCCAGTGCCAGAAGATCCTCCGGGCGGGTTTCCGGCCGGATCCAGTCCTCCACAGCGCTTTCCGGAAGAATCAGGGGCATCCGGTCGTGAATGAAGCGGATCGGCTCTCCGGGGGCGCGGGTCAGCACCACGAAGCAGGGAATCCCTTCCTCCAGCCGGTAGAGGCCGCACAGCCAGGTGAGCGGAGCCTCCGGATCCTGCAGGCGGAATTTTGCGCCGGTTTTCCTTCTGCCGTCCGGCGCGGCGGGATGCTCCCATTCAAAGTAGCAGGAGGCGGGTACCGCGCAGCGGCGGGACTGCCAGGATTCCCGGAAAAGAGGACGTTCCGCGGCAGTTTCCGTCCGGGCGTTCACCACCAGGGTTTTCCCGCGGAAGCCCCATTTCATCGGAAAAACGGCGCGGCGGCCGGCGCGGTCCGGCGCGAGAACAGGCGCCACGTCGGACGGGCGGATTTCACCGGACGTGCGCAGGGATTCCCGGGGAAAGAGACGGCCTGCAAGGGGAGAACGGTTCATTTCCTCGATGATCGGACGGAGTGCGGGAGATTCCTCCAGCAGATAGCGGCAGCACATATTTCTTCCTCCGGGTCTTTCTGATAAGTTTTTTTCTGTCCGGATCCTGCTCCGGACCGCTTTTCTGCACTGCAAAAAACAAAAGATCAGAAATCAATCCGCTCCACGCGCAGGATTTTCCCGTCCTTCAGGAACATCCGGGCCATGGTGACATCGCCGCCGAAGCGGGGACGGCCGCAGCTGCCGGGATTCAGCCACAGGCGGCCCTCGATTTCTTCCGTGCGGTACTTGTGCGTATGGCCGCAGACGACCGCCTGCACACCTTCCAGATCGCGGGGAACATCCCGGGGATCATGTGTCATCAGGAAGGAAACGCCTGCGATGGAGAAGCGCAGGATGCCGGCCAGGTCACGCAGGCCCTGCTGCCACAAATCGTTGTTGCCGCGGACCGCATAGATGTTTCCGTACAGGCGCAGCTCGTCCAGGTCGCTTTCGCGGATGATGTCTCCCGCGTGCAGAATATGGGTGCAGCCCTGCAGTTCGGCGACGACCTCACGCCGAAGCAGCCCGTGGGTATCGGACAGGACCGCGACCCGTACGGTGTCCGGATCCCCCTGATGTGTTTCCATGCGCTCCGCCTGCTTTCCGGCCCGGTTCCGGGCCTTTTTCCGGATTATACCGGAAAGCACACAGGGTTGTAAAGCAAAGGATTTCCGGGTACAATAAACGCGTCTGAAACATACGGGAGGTGCGGGATGAAGAGAGTCATGGCGCTGCTGCTGGTCCTGCTGGCGCTGCTGCCGGGCGGCGTGTCCGCTGAGCGTTCCAGGGCGCTGGAACTGGCACTGTCCATGTTGGAGGAGGAGAATCCCTTCCTGGTCCGCTACAACGCGGAAAACGGCACGGATATCGCCGCGCGCTTTCCGCTGGGCTGTCCTTATTTCTGGGGCGGCCGGAATGTGAAGAATATCCTGAAGCCGGCTTCTCCGGGCCAGAATTCGGATTACTACAAAACGGACCGGAAATACCTGTACGGGCTGGACTGCACCGGGTTTACGCGCTGGATATGCCTGCATCTGGGATACACGGAGCATGATTCCATCTCCAGGCTTCTGAGCTATCATACGCATCCGGACATCGGGATTTACAAAGCGCTGAAAGCCGCCGGGGAAAAGCGTGCCCAGGCCCTGCGGATCGGGGACCTGCTGGCGATCCGGCATGCTTCGAAAGGATTTCATATCGCCATGTTTGCCGGCACGCTGCGGACCTACGGATACGATGAAAAATCAGTTCCGGAGGACCTCGCGCCGTTTCTGTCCTATCCGCTTCTGATTCACTGCACAGGCTCTGCGGATTATCAGGCACGCTACCGGACGTACCTGGAGGAAACCGGACAGGAGGATGTCCTTCCGCCCTTCGGCGGGGTCATCGTGACGATCCTGGACGTACCGCCGGAAGCGGCGCCGATGAAGACGGCGGACGGGGACGGCACGGAGATTCCCTGCTTTGAACTGGAAGGGTATCATCTGCAGGTGACGGATCTGAACGCGGAAAGGACGTACCGGTTTGTCCGCTGGCGGAAACGGCCGGAAAAAAAGGAAGAACCGGCAGAACCGTAAAAAAGGCGCTCCCTGCTTTCGCAGGGAGCGCTGCTGATCTGCCGGGGAATCAGTTGCGGGCATTCGGCTTGACCCACAGGTATTCGCCGTCGATGATGATGTTGGTGCTGGGGTCGATGTGGGGATTCCACTTGATGATCAGCTTGTAGCTGATGACGTTGTAGCGCTGCGCGATACGGATCAGGGTATCCCCGGGGACGACCTTGTGCTGGATCCAGCCTGCGCGATCGGGTTCGGGCTTGTAGTGGCGCTTGCCGCCGGATACTTCTTCCATTTCGTTGAGGTTCAGTTCGTTCATGTTGTTTTCCATTTCAGTATCCTCCTTGATTCTGTTTCGGTATTTTTTTCTGCCGTTTCCTCCCGGCACCTGTATATACGGATGACAGAGGGGATGTGGCAGCAGGAGCGGAAAAATATTTTTCGGTTTTTTTGTAATTTTTCCGAAATTATTGTATCATAATTCCGCAAAAAAGGGAAGCATAATGTAAAAATCCGTCTATTTCCATTTTGTTGCGCCGCCTTTTCCTTTTTTTGTAAAAATTGTTCTGTACAAAACAAAAACAACATGTTATAATTTCAGGGTAAACCCAACCCCTGGTCGTTATTGCGGTTCATTTCCTCCATGGTTGTTTCTCATAACCATTGAATGGAACGGGGCACAGTTCATCACCAATGGCGCGGGTAAACAACATTTATTTAGGAGGATTTATCCATGTACGAGGACAAGAC
The DNA here is from genome assembly GCA_946408865.1 of uncultured Clostridia bacterium. Next base: position 8,565 of record CAMJTZ010000040.1, on the reverse strand, counting down.
TCTGACCTGCCGTGAGTGCGGCAACGAATTCGTTTTCTCTGCGAGCGAACAGGAATTCTTCGCGCAGAAGGGCTTCCAGAATGAACCCAGCCGCTGCCCCGCCTGCCGTGCTGCCCGTCGGGCCCAGAACGGTAACGGCGGTGCTCCCCGCCAGATGTTCACCGTCATCTGCGACGGCTGCGGATGCGAAACCCAGGTTCCTTTCCAGCCCCGCGGAGATCGTCCCGTGTACTGCCGTGAGTGCTTCGAAGCACAGCGTCAGGCCCGGTTCTGATCGGTACTGAAAAACTGCCAGCGCATGCTGGCAGTTTTTTTCGTGGCGCGAATTACCCGCACAGGACGCGGACTTTCCCTTCCAGGGTATCAAGCGCTTTTTCCGCGGCGGCCTGGTCCCTTCCCCGGGAGAAGAGGTATGCTTTCAGCTTCGGTTCCGTGCCGGAGGGCCGGACGATGAACTTTTCGTCCGCGGAGAGGATAAACTCCAGCACGTCGCTCTTCGGAAGGCCGGTTTCATCGTGCAGGTAGTCCGTCCGCCGGGAAACGGGCAGGTCCGGAGAGGCCAGCATGGCGGGGGAGCGGAGATTCTCCATAATCGCGGCCATGCGGCGCGCGCCGTCCTCGCCTTCATACTGGAAGGTGAGCAGGCGCTGGGCAAAGAAACCGAATTCCGCGCGCAGCTCCTCCAGCCGGTCCAGCAGGGTTTTGCCTTCCTCCTTCAGCCGGGACGCCATTTCACACAGCAGCAGCGCGGCGTTTACGGCGTCCTTGTCGCGCACGTCGGTTCCGGAAAGGTAGCCGTAGCTCTCCTCAAAGCCGAAGAGGAACCGTTCCGGGCAGCCTTCCTTCTCCAGCAGGCCGATCTGTTCCCCGATGAACTTGAAGCCGGTCAGCACGTTGCGCAGTTCCACGCCGTATTTGGCGCAGATGGCCGCGGCCATTTCCGTGGATACGATCGTCTTGACGGCGACCCGGGAGGCAGGGGAGGCGGGAAGATTCCGGCAGAGATAGTCCAGCATCAGGACGCCCATGTCGTTTCCGCTGATCAGGACGACGTCGCCGCCTCTGCGGACGCCGGCGCCCATGCGGTCGCAGTCCGGATCGGTCGCGAAGCAAAGATCCGCGCCGGTTTCGATGGTTTTCCGGATGGCCAGGGCCATGGCTTCCCGGATTTCAGGATTCGGATAGGGACAGGTGGGAAAATGGCCGTCCGGCTGTTCCTGCTCCGCAACGATATCCACCCGGATATTGCCCAGGCGGCGCATAATCTCCCTTACCGGAACGTTCCCCGCACCGTTCAGCGGGGAATAGACCAGGTGCAGCGGCGCAGAGGAAGGCGCGATCCGGAGTTTCCATACGGCCTGATAATAGGCTTCGATGGTCTCCTCCGTGATATATGTGATCATCCCCTGATCCAGGTAATGCCTGAAATCGGGCAGGGAGTCCGTAAGATCACTTTCTCCGTCGATATAATGCTGAATCCGGTCCGCCGCTTCCAGTGTGATCTGGCATCCGTCAGCACCGTAGACCTTGTATCCGTTGAACTTTGCCGGATTGTGCGACGCGGTGATCATTACGCCGGCGGAGGTGTGCAGATGGCGCACGGCGAAGGAGAGCATCGGCGTCGGCTGCAGACGCGGATAGAGATACACGCGGATGCCCATGGAAGCGAAAACGGCGGCGGTGAGCTCCGCGAAGTCCCGGCTGTGAATCCGGCTGTCGCAGCTGATGGCGCAGGAGGGGGACGGGAAGGCTTCCAGGAGGTATTTTCCGAGGCCGCGGGTCGCTTTGCGCACCGTGAAGAGGTTCATCCGGTTCGTCCCGGCGCCGAGCACGCCGCGCAGTCCGCCGGTGCCAAAGGCAAGATCGCGATAGAAACTGTCGTTTTTCGCATCGCTGTCCATGGATCGGAGGTCTTCAGTCAGTTCGGAATTCATGGCCGGGCAGGAAAGCCAGGCGCTGTATTTTTCATCAATGGTCATAATACAAGTCCTTTCTTTTTAATTCCCGGAAACTGAAAAGACGCACCTTTCGGTGCGCCGGGAAATCATCAGACAACACCCTGCTGCCCGGAGGCGTACAACTGATTCTTCCGGAAGGGACGAATCATATTGTTGTCCCAGGTGAAGCCGTCCAGCGTAAGGCGGATACCGTTCTCCGCCAGGAGATTGGCCACATCCTCGAACAGGACGTACAGGTGGCGGGCAAAGAAGCCCGTTTCAGAGCAGGCAGGCTCGCAGATCAGCTCGTTCATCCCCCAGATCCGGATCGGATCAAACCCGTCGAACGCGAAGGACGAAGCATAGGGGGAGACATTCGAGGCGCGGAGATCCACCGGGGAGGAACCCAGCCAGCTGCCTGCGTTGCGCAGGAGACTGTAGAAACATTGCATCACGCGCCCGGGAAGGCTGAAACACAGTTCGTCGATGAAGAGACCGGCGGCGTCGTACGTACTGAAGGAAAGGATCCGGTTCTCGTAAAGAATGACACAGAACCCGCCGTCAGCCGCGCGGTGATCGTGCACCAGAGGACGGAACTGATACTGGAATACGGGTTTGCAACTGTATCCCGCAATCATCCGCATCACTCCCTGAAATCATCATTCTGACTTTCTGATCAAGTCTTCAATACCTCATCTATATTAACTAAATCTATGTGTCAGGTCAACGGTCTGACACTACATCTTGTGGTCAAAAGTATGAACTTTTTGTAACAAACGGCCGCCCGCGCTGTGCGGACGGCCGTCAGGGGAATCCAGGGTCTGCAGAGATACAGAAAAAGAACAGCAACAGGATCAGGAACGCAGAAAATCCATAAAGGCGTCCCGGTTCTGCAGGGGCGTCGTGGTGGGGCGGCCGAGATCCGACCGGGCGCCGCAGGCGCACCGGATTTCAAGCAGTACCGGCCCGCCGCCGGTTTTCAGTCCAGCGAGCACGCCACGGAGAGATTCAGGATTGTCTGCATACAGAACCTGCGGATATCCGGCTGCACGGGCCAGGTCCCGGATGTTCAGCGCACCGGAACAGACCGGCATGCCGCCGACCGTTTCATGCGCGCCATTGTTGATCACCGCATGGATCAGGTTCTTCGGGCTCCTGCGGCCGATCAGCGGAAGGGAACCCAGATGCATGAATACTGCGCCGTCGCCATCCAGACACCAGACCCGGCGGTCCGGCTTTTCCTCCGCAATCCGCAGGGCGATCATGGAGGCGTGTCCCATGGAACCGACCGTCAGGAAGTCCCGGCGGTGGTCTTCACCGCGGGTTTCCCGCAGCTCAAAAACCTCCCGGGAAAGCTTGCCGGTGGTGGAAACAAAGCAGTCGGACGGCGCGGAGGCTTCCAGGATCAGAGCAGCCGCTTCCTCACGGGTCATGACAGCGTCGTTGCCGTAGACCGGTTTCAGGGCGGACTGCAAGGCTCCTTTGCGGATCACCAGCGCGGCCGGTTTCTGGGCGCGCAGTGTTTCCAGCAGGGTGGCAAACTGACCGCGGAATTCGTCTTCTGTGGTATCCGGAGACAGAATCTGATACGGAATGCCCAGCAGCTCCAGCTGGGAAAGGGTGACCGCGCCCTGGCGGACATGCTGCGGCTCGTCCTTTGTGCCCGGCTCGCCGCGCCAGCCGATCACCAGCAGGCACGGGACGGAATAGACCTGCGGATCGGTCAGGGAGGTCAGCGGATTGACCGTGTTGCCTAGGCCGCTGTTCTGCATGTAGCACAGGGCCGGACGGCCGGAAGCCAGGTAATGGCCGGCGCACAGGCCGACGGCGCCGCCTTCGTTATGGGCGACGATATGGGCGGCGGAATCCGTGCCGTAGCGGCCGTACAGTTCGTCGCACAGGCCTTTGAGAAATGAGTCCGGCACGCCGGTGAAAAAGTCAATCCCGGCTTTCAGGCATTCGTCAAGCAGAACAGAAGCCAGCATGGGGAAAATCCTTTCTTACTGATGGAATACCAGGTGGGTTTCCAGATCTGTCACAGCGTAGGGAAGGTTTTTAATATTGACCGGATCCTGCATGGTATTCAGGATGGCGTCACTCTCGGCACCGCTCTCGAAAGGCTTCGGCGTAAAATTGTTCGTTCCCTTCGTGGAGGAGATCCGGTACGGAATAATGATGAAATCCTTGAAAGCGGCGGTCCCGTCCTCCTTTACGCGGAAACGGGCCTGCAGCATGTAGGAGGACATATCGCTGGGCTTGCTGTTGCCGGCGAAGCAGAAGTTCGCCAGGGAGTAGCAGATCAGCGTGCCGTTGTAATACTCAATCGGCTGGATCCGGTGGGAATGATGGCCGACGACCAGGTCCGCCCCGGCGTCCGCGGCCATCCGCCCGAGGCGGATCTGGTTCTGGGTGGGCGCATAGTCTTTTTCCCGGCCCCAGTGAAAGGAGACGATCACGAGCGCGTAATTTTTCTTCGCCTCGGCGATCTGCGCGCAGACGGCTTCCTCAAAGGTGTCGTACTGCAGGAAATCGTCGGTGTACTGCCCCTTATATCTGCTGCTCTTGAAACCGGTGCCATAGCGGTCGATGCAGTTGTAGGACAGCATAGCGACCTGGATGATGCCTCTGTAGCTGAAGACGCCGGTTTCGATGGGCGTGGAGTAGATCACGCCGGCTTCGCGAAGCGCCTGCTTGGTGTCCTCCAGGCCTTCCTCCCCGTGATCGAGCACATGGTTGTTGTCGAGGCAGACGGCTTCCACGCCGTTGTCCGGCAGGACGGAAACATAGGAGGGGGAGATGCTGAAGATAAAGTCGTCCCTGGTTTTGCTTTTCGGCTTGAAGGTGGAATCCGTCAGGGTGCCCTCAAAATTGATCAGCGTCAGGTCGTCTTCCTGGAAGATTTTTTTGACGTGCTGCATCACAAAGTTGATATCCCCGCCGTTTTTTTTCAGTTCCGGCGTAAAGAGATCCTTGTGGTTCATATCCTTCCCGATGGTAAAGTCGCCCGCGCAGGTGACCGTCATCAGGAAAGCACCGTCGCTGTCTTTCTTGTCGCGGACGATTTCCTCCTCAACGATTTCCACGAGGTCGTTGATGTCGATATCATCCTCCACTTCCATGGACGCGGAAGCGGGCAGGACGAAAGAAAGCGCCAGCAGGAACGCGCAGAAGAAGGCAGAGTATTTTTTCAGCATGTTTTTCCTCCGGAAAGATTTCAGGTATGGGCGGCCACATAGTCCGCCATGCGGTCCAGGGCGATGTTCAGCTTGTCGAGCGCCGTGGCGTAGCAGCAGCGGATGTTTCCCTCTCCGCCGGGGCCGAACGCGGTGCCGGGAACCGCCGCGATATTTTTGCTCTGCAGCAGGCCCGCGCAGAATTCCTCACTGGTCATACCGGTGGGGCGGATGGACGGGAACGCGTAAAACGCGCCGCGGGGTTCAAAGCAGTGCAGCCCCATGGAACGGAAAGCGTCAACCATCAGGCGCCTGCGGCGGTCATAGCTTTCCCGCATGCGGAGCACGTCCTCGTAGCCGTTTTCCCGGCCGCTTTTCAGCGCGGCTGCCGCGGCCACCTGCCCCTGCCGGGGCGCGCACATGATGGCGTACTGGTGAATCTTGTTCATGACGGAAATCATCTCTTCCGGACCGCATGCGTAGCCGACACGCCAGCCGGTCATCGCGAAAGCCTTGCTGAAGCCGTTGATCGTCAGCGTCCGCTCGTACATGCCTGCAATCGAGGCGAAGGAGACATGTTCGTGACCGCCGTATACCAGTTCGGAATAGATTTCGTCGGAAATGACAAAAAGATCGTGCGCTGCGATGACCTTCGCGATGGCTTCCAGGTCTTCGCGGTTCATGACGCCGCCGGTCGGATTGTTCGGATAGGGCAGGATCAGCGCTTTGGAACGCGGAGTGATCGCTTTCTCCAGACATTCCGGCGTCAGGCGGAAATCGTCCTTCTCGAGGGTTTCAACGCCGACCGGCGTGCCGCCGGCGAAGGTGACGCCCGGGGAGTAGGAAACGTAGCTGGGCTCGGGAACGAGCACTTCGTCTCCCGGGGAGGTCAGCGTGCGCAGGGCCAGGTCGATCGCTTCGGAAGCGCCGATCGTGACGAGAATCTGTTTGTCCGGGCTGTAGGAAAGCCCGTAGCGGCCGGAAAGGTAGAGCGCGATCTCCTCCCGGAGCTCCGGCAGGCCGCGGTTCGCCGTGTACTGCGTTTCCCCGTCGACGAGGGAATCGATCGCGGCATTGCGGATATGGTAGGGCGTTTTGAAATCCGGCTCGCCGACGCCGAGGGAGATCGTATCCTTCATGGTGGCGGCCAGGTCGAAAAACCGGCGGATCCCGCTGGGCGGAACGTCCGCGATCCGCTGATTCAGAAATCTGTCGTAATTCACGGGGAAATCACCAGCCTGCGGTCCGTTTCACCGGAATCGAAAATTACGCCTTCTTCCTTATAGCGCTTCAGCACAAAGCTGGTGGCGGTGCCGGTCACGGTTTCCAGCGGGGAAAGCTTTCCGCTGACAAAGCCGGCCAGCTCCTTCAGCGTCCTGGCTTCGACAAGAACCAGCAGATCGTAGGATCCGGACATGAGGAAAACGCTCTTGACCTCGTCAAAGCAGTAGATGCGGCGGGCGATGGCGTCAAAGCCCATATCCCGCTGGGGCGTGACGCGAACCTCGATCATGGCCTCCACCCGTTCCCTGTCCGTCAGATCCCAGTTGATCATCGGGGCGTAGCGCAGGATGACGCGGCGCTTTTCAAGATCTTCAATGGTGGCGGCCACATCCTCCAGGGACGCGCCGGTCATCACGGCCAGCTTTTCGAGGGGAATGCGGCAGTCTTCCTTCAGCAGATCGAGCAGATCGGTTTCAAGTTTCGTCATTTGCAAGCCCTTCCTTCATGCGCAGAATAACAGAAAAATTTTACATCAGAACCGGCGGGAAGGCAAGTTTTTTGCAGGAACGCCTTTTTTGTGGTATGCTCTGCGGGAAAGAAAAAAATTCCGAAAAAGCGGGAACTTTTTCCGGAACGCATCGTCTGACCTTCCGGAACCGGAAAAAAAGGGTTCCGGAAAAACACAAGCAAGAAACAAGGAGGAAATGACCCATGAAGAAAAATCTGAAGACCCTGCTGGCGTCCGTGCTGGCCTTGATGATGCTGCTGACCGCGTCCGTTGCGCTCGGCGAGACGAAGATCACCGTTTCCGGTACAGGGGAAACCAAAGTGGCCGCGGATACCGCCATCATTACCCTGGGCGTCAGCGCGCGCGACAAGGACGTGCTGAAAGCGCAGCAGAAAGTGAACGAATCCATCTCCGCCATCCGCCAGGCGCTGATCGCCAAGGGCGTGAAGGAAGAGAACATCAACACCGATTACCTGAATATCTTCGCGATGTATGATTACAAGGACGACATGGAAGAGGTGATTGCCTACAACGCCAATTCCACCCTGGCCATCAAGGTGGAAAAGATTGACGACGCAGGCATGCTGATTGACGAAGCCTTCGCCGCCGGCGCCAATACGCTCAACGGCATCACCTTCTCTGCCGACGATACTGACGCGGCGGAAAAGGAATCCCTGAAGAAGGCCGTGGAAGCGGCAAAGGTCAAGGCGGAAACCCTGGCGGAAGCGGCTGGCCTGAAGATCACCGGCATCGAGATCGTCACCGATGGAGGCGTCTACAACTACGGCAACAGCGTCAGCAATTTCTCCGCCCGGGCCAAAGGTGCGGATATCGTCGAGGAAGCCGAGATGGACGCGGGCACGATTGTCCAGGCGGCAAAGCTGATCGTGACGGCGAATGTCCAGATCACGTTCACAGCCGAATAAAGAAATGATATAATCAGGATGCCGCTGTACTTACGGCATCCTGATTGACTTTTTGGAGGGATGAATCATGTTCAGAAAATTGGCTGCGGTGCTCTTTGCCCTGCTTCTCCTGTTCACGGCTGCCGGCGCGCTGGCGCAGACGACGGTGACCGCCCTGGCGGTGGAACCCTATACGGAAATGGAAACAGCCTTCTCCTGCAGGGCCCGGATCACGGACTGCAACCCGGAGACCGGCGTGCTGGGGATCGAGCTGATCGTTCCGGAAATCTTCCTGCGGGAGGATATTGAAAATCTGCACGCGGGCGACGCGATCTGGAGCGGCTCCCGGGAGATTCCCGTGGATACGATCGTCCGGGCGGAATCGGAAGTGATCCTGAACGGGGATACGGAGGATCAGGTCTGGCTGACGGAGGATCTGCAGGGCAATTACCGGACCACCGATCCGGTCACCGGGGATTCCGTTTACATCGAAATCGGCCGCATCGAGGCGGCGGTGACCGACCGGATGCTGCTGCTGGACGCGAACGATCCGGAAGCGGGTGATCTGCCGAAAGTGTATACCGCGCAGGAATTTATCGCAAAGAAAACACAGGATCCGGATTTCTGCGCGCAGGATGTATATATTGTGATGGGTGAGAACAGGGAGCTTGCAGTGATTTACCGGTATTATACGCCCTGGAACTGATCAGAGAACCGTCTCGCAGGCGTCTTCAAGCTTTTTGACGATCAGGCGGAGAGCCTTGATCCGCGCGTATTTCTTGTCGTTGGATTCGATAATGTACCAGGGTGCGTTCTTC
>CAMJTZ010000039.1 GCA_946408865.1 uncultured Clostridia bacterium | reverse complement strand
AGATGGAACGCGACGCCGTATGCCGCGGACAGTATCACGGCTGGCTGAAGGAAAAAGTTGGCGGACATATCATCCGCCGGTGTGAAGTCCATCACTGCGAACAGACCGGTATCGTCGGACGGATGGGCGGTGTGTTCTCCACCATCGAGGACTGCCACATTCACCATGTTTGCAATTCTCAGCAGCTGGGCGGCGCGGAAACCGCAGGGATCAAGCTGCATGCTGCCATCGACGTAACGATCCGCCGGAACCATATCCATAACTGCATCATGGGCGTGTGGCTGGACTGGGAGGCACAGGGCGCACGGATCAGCCAGAATCTGATGCATGACAATTATCCGCCGGAAGGCAGGGAACACGCCCGGGGAGCGATGTTCTCCACAGATATCTTTATTGAAGTGGGTCACGGGCCGACGCTGATTGACAACAACATCCTGATGAGCCCGGTAAACGTCACGATTCCGAGCGAAGGCATTGCCTGCGTTCACAATCTGATGCTGGGCGCTTTCAGTCTGATCAACAGCGGCGTGGACAGCGTCGTGAACGGACAGCGGGAGCCCCGCTATACGCCGTATCATATCCGCCACCGGACAGAGGTTGCCGGTTTTATGACGATTCTTCACGGGGATGACCGGATTTATAACAACATTTTTGTTCAGGCCGGACCCGTGAATCCGGAGAAGAAACCGACAGACGCCGACTATCTTACTGTCGGGACGGAACCGTTCAATATTTTCCCGACGTGGGAAGAGTGGTATGAACCCTTCCGGGAAGGCGCGAAACCCAACATGGGCGGACTGGCGAAAGCCCATTTCGGACATCTGCCGGTATGGGTGGACGGCAACGCCTACTTCAACGGCGCCACGGTTTACCACAAGGAAGAGCACTGCTTTGAAGACAGGAAGAGCAGCATCAAAGTGGCGCTGACCGAAAAGGACGGAAAGCCTGTGCTGAAAACCAACCTTTACACCAAACTGAAGAATTTCAAGGACAGGATCATCACCAGCGATCTTCTGGGGAACGCTTTTGAGCCGGAGCAGCGCTTCGAAAACCCGGACGGAACGGAAATCATTTTCAACCGCGACTACTTTGGCAATCCGCGGGGTCTGGATACGATCCCGGGTCCCTTTGCTGAAGCAGAGGACAGTACAAAACCGCTCTGGTGATTATTCCCTCCGACCCCAGCCCCCGGGCAGACGCCCGGGGGTTTTTATGACAAAAATTGCTTCTTGCAATAACGTTTTCTGCGTGGATAATGGATGAGGAAGAACGAAAAGAAACCGGAAGGAGGCGCGATCCATGGCCAGAAAAGATGCAGATATGACCGAAGGCAATATCTGGATGCATATGGTGCACTTTTCTGTTCCGATGGCTGTCGGGCTTCTGTTCCAGCAGCTGTACAATACGGTGGATACGATTGTGGTGGGTCAGTTTGTCGGGCAGCAGGCACAGGCGGCCGTCGGCTCGACCGGCCCGATTATCAACATGGTGGTCGGGTTCTGCGCGGGACTCGCAACCGGCGCTTCCGTCGTGATTTCACAACGATACGGAGCGCATGATAACGAGGGACTCGGCAAGGCAGTGCACACAACCATCGCACTGACGTTTCTGCTCAGCGTGATCACAACAGCGATCGGAATCCTGGTTATTACACCGATGCTGAATTTTATGCAGACCCCTGCGGACGTTATGGACGAATCCGCACGATATCTTTCGATCTATTTTGCCGGAATCGCCGGACTTTTGTTTTACAACCTCGGCAGCGGTATTCTCCGCGCGGTCGGCGACTCCAGACGGCCGCTGTTTTTCCTGATTCTGTCGGCTGTGCTGAATACCGTCCTGGACCTGCTGTTCGTGCTGGCATTCGGCATGGGCGTGGACGGCGTAGCCTATGCGACTGTGCTGGCGCAGATCCTGTCGGCGCTGATGATCATGGTTACGCTTACCAAAGAAAAGGGAAACTACGGGATCCGCTGGCGGAAGATCCGGATTGACCGGGATTCCCTGCGACAAATTCTCCGGATCGGCCTGCCCAGCAGCATACAGTCCGCCATTACCGCGTTTTCCAACGTTTTTGTCCAGTCCTATATCAACTATTTCGGGTCCGCCTGTATGGCCGGGTACGGGGTTTACAACAAGATCGACGCTTTTGTCCTGATTCCGGTTCAAAGCATCAGTATGTCCTCCACTACGTTTGTAGGGCAGAACTGGGGCGCCGCGCAGCCGGAACGCGCAAGGGAAGGCGTCCGCGTCGCAACCCTTATGAGCATTGCGGCAACCGTGACGCTCGGAGCGCTTGTCTACGCGCTTGCAAGACCGCTGATGGGATTCTTTTCTCCGGAAGCGGAAGTCGTTGATTACGGAATCCAGTTTATTCATATTGTGACGCCATTCTATATCGCGATCTGTTTCAACCAGATCTATGCAGGCGCGCTGCGCGGAGTCGGAGACGCGACGATGCCGACGGTGATCATGCTGATTTCCTTTGTGGCATTCCGGCAGGTATATCTTGCCGTTACCAAGGCACTGGGCGCCGGATTCCTCGCTGTGGCGCTGGCGTATCCGGTCGGATGGATTCTCTGCTCCACGCTGCTGCTGATCCGGTATTCCAGGAGCGTGCTTATACGCGGTGAAAAAGCAGGGAAAATGAGCGGGAACACGGTTCCTCCGCAGGAAGGATAAGCTTTTCTTTTTCGGGAAAAAAGGATATAATGAACTGATACTCTTTTCGGGAGGGGTTACGCGTGCAATCTGTGTGGACGCTGGCGCTGAACAGCGTTCTTCTTGGCTTCGGACTTGCGATGGACGCGTTTTCCGTTTCCCTGGTCAACGGACTGCGGGAACCGGATATGACAAAAAGCCGGATGGCAAAGATCGCCGGCGTTTTCGGCGGATTTCAGCTGATGATGCCTATGATCGGATGGATCTGCGTCCGGACGATTCTGGAGATCTTTAAGCCGCTGACGGGATATATTCCATGGGTTGCTTTCGGACTGCTGCTGTTTATCGGCGGGAAAATGCTCGTGGAAGGAATCCGGAACAAAGAGGGACAGGAAGCGGAACGGATCGGCACCGGCGGACTGATGGCGCAGGGAGTGGCAACATCCATTGATGCGCTGAGTGTCGGATTCACGATGACGGAACTGAACTGGATTCAGGCCCTGGCCGAATCCGCGATGATCGGTGCCGTAACTTTCGGGATCTGTATGGGCGGAATTCTGATCGGCAGGAAGGCCGGGACAAAGATTTCGAACAAGGCGGGTATTCTCGGCGGGCTGATCCTGATCGCGATCGGCATAAAGATTGTGGTCAGCGGACAGTGACCGGCGGATGCTGATCAGCCGCCTGACTGAAAAAACCAGGGGAAGTATATTGCAGGAGGATTGGTTCATGAAACGGATTCTGGGACTTGTTCTGGCTATGGTACTGCTGGCCGGATGGGCCGGAGCTTTTGCCGAGGAGATGAAAGCGCCGGACTTTATTCTCGAAGGATTTGAGGGTGAGAATTCCACCCGCAACTGGGAAACAAACGCTTTCTTCCAGCGGATGGAGAAGCGGACGGATATCTCCTTCCAGTTCCGGGAATACACCAGCTATACGAAATGGCAGGAACGGAAACAGGATATCCTCAGGGGGGAGGATCTTCCGGATGTACTGTTCAAGGCGGAGCTGGAAGCCGGTGAAATCCGGGATATGTATGCGTCCGGCATACTGATTGACCTGAAGCCGTATCTGGAGAAAAACGCTCCGGACCTGTGGCAGCTGCTCCAGGAGAATCCGGATATCCTTGCTGCCGTCTCCATGGAGGACGGCGCAATTCCCGCGCTGCCGAATATCAACGAGCTGCAGAACAATGATGTTATGTGGATCAACAGTACATGGCTGAAGCGGGTGGGCATGAACGCGCCTGAAACAGCGGAAGAACTGACAGCGGTACTGCGTGCTTTCCGGGATCAGGATCCTAACGCCAACGGACAGAAGGACGAGATTCCGCTGACGTTTATCAGCATGTGGGAACTGCGTTTCCTGGGGCACGCGTTCGGGATAACGGACAACGATTATTATGTTTCCCTGAAAGACGGGAAAGTAACATCTTCCCTGACCTCGGACGAGAACCGCGCGTTTCTGACCTGGCTGCATGGACTCTGGGAAGAAAGGCTGATTGACCATAACGGCTTCACCTCGGCGGACAGCCTCCGGCAGATTACGGATGACAAGGCCTCCATTCCCTATGGCGTCCTCATGTCCTCATCGCCGCTGACAGTCGTGCCGACATCTGCCATGAGCGCCTACAAGGTGCTGCTGCCGCTGAAGTACAACGGCGAAAGGGTGTACAGGGATCTTGCCGGAAGGGTAACCTGCGGAACGTTTGCCGTTACAAGGCGCTGCAAGGAACCCGAAAAACTGATCAGCTGGGTGAATTACCTGTATACCGATGAGGGGGCCGGAATGGCCCAGTATGGCCTGGAAGGAGAAGAATATTCTTTCCGGGAGGACGGCCTGTGGGAGTGGAATGAGGATGAAAGCACTGTTGCACAGTTTGTTCTGACAACGAAAATGATCGGGGGCGGAGCGGCTGTGCCCGGCAAAACCCCCGTGGAATTCCAGACCCTGTATGTAAACGAACCCACCCGCACGGAGGTTGCGGAACTGATCGAATTCAAAAAATATACGAAACTGCCGTATCCGCTGGTGGCGCTGAGCAAAGCGGACGAGCAGGTGATCGCTTCCATCCAGAAAGAGCTTTCCGCCTACGCGGAAACAACAATGGCCAGGTTTGTGACAGGCGATATTCCCCTGGATGACGAGCAGTGGGCGATCTTCTGTGAAACGGTGGAGAAAAAAGGACTGAGCAGGTCCATTGCAGTCTGGCAGAAATACGCCCGGTAATCTGCTTCACGCAGTGCTTTTACTGCCTGAAACTGTGCGAAATGGAAGGAAGAAAAAATGAAACACTGGGAAGAAATGATTGAACGGCTGGAAACGCCCGAAACTGAAAGACGTCTGGCAGAACTGTACGGACAGAATGAAGAGACTGTGCGGTACCAGAAGGAGCGCTATGCATCCCTCCTCCGCAGCTACGGAAAAATTTTCGGCGACCGGGAAGAGATTTTCCTGATCAGCGCACCGGGAAGGACAGAAATCGGCGGAAACCATACAGACCACAATCACGGACGTGTACTCGCTGCTGCTGTAAACCTGGATACGCTGTGCGCCGTTACACCCAGGGAGGATCTGAAAGTCCGTTTTCACTCTGAGGGATACGAGCCCATTGAAACAGATCTGACAGATCTTTCCCCGCACCCGGAAGAGGAGGGCACTACCAATGCTCTGATCCGCGGCGTGGCTGCAGGAATGAAGGAAGCCGGATACAGGATCGGCGGATTTGACGCGGCTGTTACCTCCACAGTTGCCGGCGGCAGCGGACTGAGCAGTTCCGCAGCGCTGGAGGTTATGCTGACCGGCGTGCTGGACGCGCTGTACAATCGCTTTGACATGCCTTTCGTACTTCGGGCGCAGATCAGCCAGCGGGCAGAAAACGTATATTTCGGCAAACCTTCCGGGCTGCTGGACCAGATGGCCAGCGCAGCAGGCGGACTTGTGACGGTTGATTTCCGGAATCCGGACAAGCCGGAAGTGACTCCGCTGCAGTTTGATTTCGCCAAGGAAGGATACGCCCTGGTCGTTGTCGCCACAGGCGGATCCCACGCGGATCTGACAGACCAGTATTCTGCCATTCCGAAGGAGATGCGTGCGGTGGCACGCTGCTGCGGGAAAGAAGTGCTGCGGGATCTTACGCGCGCGCAGCTGCTCGAAAACGCAGGCAGAATCCGGAAAGAAGCCGGGGAACGGGCACTGATGCGCGCCTTCCACTTTGTGAATGAGGACGGGCGTGTGCCCAGGCAGGTTGAAGCGCTTCGGGAAAACCGCATGGAAGATTTTCTGCACCTGATTATAGAAAGCGGATACAGCAGCTTTATGTATCTGCAGAACGTATACGCTCCGGAGACGGACCAGAGCCTGAGCCTTGCGCTGTGCATGGCGGAAAACATGCTGAAGCAGGATGGCGCCTGGCGCATTCACGGCGGTGGATTTGCCGGGACGACGCTGAATTTTGTACCGCTGGACAAAGCGGATGATTTCGTTGCAACCATGAACAGCGTGTTCGGAGAAAAAGCCTGCAAAGTACTGAACATCCGGCCGGAGGGAGCTGTGTGGCTGAAATGCTGAGGGAAACAAACAGTGCGGCGGAAACCCGTGCACTGGGGGAGGAGCTTTCCTCCAGCCTTCGCCCGGGAGATGTCGTCGTGCTTGAAGGCGAACTTGGCGCAGGCAAGAGCGAACTGGCCCGGGGCATTGCCCGCGGCCTGGGCGTCAGGGAGACCGTTACCAGTCCGAGTTTCACGATTCTGAACGTATATGAGAGCGGACGGTATCCGCTGTATCACTTTGACTGGTACCGGCTGGAGAGTGCGGACGAACTTTACGAACTGGGAATGGACGAATATCTGGGCGGCGACGGAATCGCCGTGGTGGAATGGGCGGAACGCTGCCCGGAGGCCGTTCCGGAAAACACGATCCGGATTACACTGGATGTGACCGGGGAGAAAAGCCGGAGAATACAAATACTGCGGAGAGAATATGAAACTTCTTGTGATTGATACTTCGGGACCGGTTTGCGGCGTGGCGGTACTGGAAAACGAAAAAGTGCTGTGTGAGTATACTGTGCAGAACCGTAATACACATTCAGCCAACCTTATGCCGATGACGGAAGCGGCGCTTGCATCCTCCGGACTGTCTGTCCGTGATCTGGACGCCGTTGCAGCTGTTACCGGGCCGGGAAGCTTTACAGGCGTGCGGATCGGCGTGGCTACAGCAAAGGGACTTGCGCATGGCGCCGGGATTCCATGTATTGCCGTAGATGCGCTGGAATCGCTGTGCTGCTCAGCCGGGGCTTTTGACGGCGTTGTCTGTCCGATCCAGGACGCACGGGCCGGACAGGTATACGGCGCAGCGTTCCGGAACGGGGAACGCCTGCTGCAGGATGAACCGCTGAAACTGGAGGAGTTTCTTGAGAAAATCCTTCCGCTGGGTGAAAGGTTCCTGTTCCTCGGGGACGGAACGCCGGTGCACCGGGAGAAAATCGAAAGGATACTGGGGGAGAAAGCATATTTTGCCCCGGCACACCTGAGCTATCTCCGGCCGTCCGCTGCCGGGATGCTGGCGCAGAAAAACGGCGGAAAAACGGATTACCTGAACCTGCAGGCAACATATCTCCGGCCGCCGAATGCCCAGAAAAACCGGAAACTGCTTGAAGCAATGGGGATGAAGACCGAATGAGCGGGAACGTGAACATCCGGCGCATGCGCCGGGAAGATGTGGACGCAGTCACCGAAATTGAAAAAGCAACCTTCGCAGTACCCTGGAGCCGGGAGAGCTTCCGGCGCGAACTGGAACAGAATGTGGCAGCGCGGTATCTGGTGGCGGAAACGGACGGCCGGATCATCGGCTATGCCGGTGCCTGGATTATCCTGGATGAAAGCCATATCACCAATATTGCCGTGGCGGAAGGTTACCGGGGGCAGGGAATCGGCAGGAGTCTGACACAGGAACTGCTTCAGTACCTGTCGAACCTTGGCGCATGCTACGCGACACTGGAAGTACGGGTCAGCAACGAGAGAGCCCAGAATCTTTACAGAAGTCTCGGGTTTGTCAGCGTCGGAAAACGCAAACGATATTATGAAGACAATCAGGAAGACGCTTACCTGATGGTCTGTGAACACATGCCGGAGGTTCAGGAGGATTTTGAAGAGGAGCCGTGGCCTGCGGCTTCAGATGCGGAAAAAACCGAAATAAATCTTGACAGAGAGCATGAAGAGTGATAAGGTATCGAGGTAAGCCGCTCGGGAGAGGTCTGTCCAAATGCGCCTGCGCAACCTCAGTATCCCGGCGAGTATGTAATCAGGAGGTGCTGTCCCATGTATGCTATTATCGCAGCGGGCGGCAGACAATACCGTGTATCCCAGGGCGATGTGATCTACATCGACAAAGTCAACCAGGAAGCTGATTCCGCGATTTCCTTCGACGTGCTGATGATCGGCGGCGACGGGGACGTCAAAGTCGGAAACCCCGTTCTGGAAGGTGCCAAGGTTGAAGGCAAGGTCCTGGCTCAGGTAAAGGGTGAGAAGATCACCGTTTACAAGTACAAGAGCAAGAAGGATTCCAGCCGGAAGATCGGCCACCGTCAGCCCTATACCAAGGTGGAAATCACCGCGATCAAGGCGTAATGATTTCTGCAATCCTGTATCAGGGGACGGACGGACTGACCGCATGCCGCATTACCGGGCACAGCGGGCAGGCTGAAGCGGGCAGGGACATCGTCTGCGCCGCAGTTTCCATTCTCGGATGCACCTGCGTAAATGCAATGGAAAGCGTTTGCGGTCTGATTCCTCTGATCACAGAGAATGAAGACGGCGTCCTTGCTTTCCAGCTTCCGGAGATGACTCCGGAAGAGAACGCAAGAGCGCAGATCCTGATGGGAGCCCTGAAACAGGGGCTGACCGATCTGGCGGACAGTTATCCGCAAAATGTTAATCTGAGGATTGTAACACTTTCCCATGAATGAACGGAGGAAATGACCATGATGAAGCTTAATCTGCAGCAGTTCGCTCATAAAAAAGGTATGGGCTCCACCCGGAACGGCCGTGACAGCGAAAGCAAACGCCTCGGACCGAAGCGGGCGGACGGCCAGATGGCCCTCGCGGGCAACATTCTTGTTCGTCAGCGCGGCACCCATATCCATCCCGGCCACAATGTCGGCATCGGCAAGGACGATACCCTTTTCGCAAAGACCACGGGCATTGTCCGGTTCGAACGCCTGGGCAAGGACCGCAAGCAGGTTTCCGTATATCCCGTGGAAACCGCGGCCGAAGCTCAGTAAGAGATGAGAGAAAATGGGCTGTTGCCGTGCAACAGCCCGTTTTTAGTTATCACGAGGAGGAAGACGCCATGGAAAAGAAAACTTACTACATCACCACGCCTATCTACTATCCGTCCGGAAATATGACCGTCGGCCACACCTATACGACGGTTGCGGCAGACACCATGGCGCGCTTCAAGAAGATGCAGGGTTATGACACCTATTTTCTGACCGGTACGGATGAACACGGTCAGAAGATTGAAAAGAAAGCAGCAGAAGCCGGCGTGACCCCCATCGAATATGTGGACAAAATCGTGGCGGCAACGAAGGATCTGTGGAAGCTGATGGATATCCGGTACGACGATTTTATCCGTACTACGGAAGAACGCCATATGAAGATTGTCCAGAAAATCTTTCGTCAGTTCTATGAGCAGGGGGATATTTACAAGGCCTCCTATGAAGGAATGTACTGTACTCCCTGTGAAAGCTTCTGGACGCCGACACAGCTGATTGAAAAGGACGGCGTCAAGGTCTGTCCGGACTGCGGACGGCCCTGCCAGCCCATGCAGGAAGAAAGCTATTTCTTCAGGATGAGCAAGTATCAGGACTGGCTGATCGACTATATCGAGACACATCCGGATTTCATCCAGCCGCCGAAACGCGCAAATGAGATGCTTACCAATTTCCTGCGGCCCGGTCTGCAGGATCTCTGCGTGAGCCGTACCAGCGTGAAATGGGGCATTCCGGTTGATTTTGACGAAAAGCACACCGTCTATGTATGGATCGACGCGCTGAGCAACTATATCACCGCACTGGGTTACGGAACAGATCACGATGAACTGTATCAGAAGTACTGGCCTGCGGATGTACACCTGGTCGGCAAGGAAATCGTCCGGTTCCATACCATTTACTGGCCGATTATGCTCCACGCGCTGGGGCTGCCGCTTCCGAAACAGGTATTCGGCCACGGATGGCTGCTGTTCGGCGCGGACCGGATGAGCAAGAGCAAGGGAAATGTGGTTTATCCGGAACCCATCGTTGCCCGTTACGGCGTGGACCCGCTCCGCTACTATCTGATGAGGGAAATGCCCTTCGGAGCGGATGGCAACTACACCAATGAATCCTTCCTGACAAGGATGAACGCGGATCTGGCAAACGACCTTGGCAACCTGGTCAGCCGGACGGTCGCTATGATTGAGAAATATTTTGACGGCAGGATTCCCGCATGGACAGATGCTGTGGACGAAGCGGCAGATCTCCCTCTCCAGGAACACTGCAAGGCTCTGCCTGCACTGGTAAACGAGCAGATGGACAAGCTGCAGTTCTCCCAGGCGCTGGCTGAAATCTGGAAAGTCATCGGTGAATGCAACAAGTATATTGATCTGACACAGCCCTGGGTTCTTGGAAAAGACCCCGAAAAGAAGGACCGCCTGGCCAACGTGATGGCGACCCTCGCAGAATGCGTACGCTTTGTTGCTGTGCTGATCGGGCCTGTAATGCCTTCTACGCCTGAACGGATTTTTGCACAGCTTGGCATTGCGGATCCGGCGCTGAAGAGCTGGGATTCGCTCGGCAGATTCGGATCGATCCCCGCAGGCACAGCAGTGCACAAAGGTGAAGCGCTGTTCCCGCGCATCGATGTGATGAAGGAACTGGAAGTACTGGCCGGCGGCAAGGAAGCAGCAAAGGAAGAGAAGAAAGCCGCCAAGGCTGAACAGAAGCAGGAGAAGAAGGCAGAAAAGAAGCATGAGGAGCCGGAATACCCGGCGGAAATCGCGATAGATGACTTCTTCAAATGCAAGATTCAGGTGGCACGCGTGAAGGCCTGCGAGAAGGTGGAAAAGAGCAGCAAGCTGCTGAAGTTCACGCTGAGCCTTGGCAAAGACGGCGAAAGGACCGTTGTGAGCGGTATCCAGAAATGGTATGAACCGGAAACACTGGTCGGACGTCAGGTTGCCGTCATCACCAATCTGAAAACAGCAAAACTGGCAGGCATCGAGAGCCAGGGAATGATCCTGAGCGCCATGGACGAAAACGGGAATCTCCGCCTGATGAGTGTCGAGGAAGGCGTAGAGGACGGTGCCATTATCGGATGATGGAATGGTTTGACAGCCACTGCCATGTGGACGAAGAGAAATTTGATGAGGACAGGGATACCGTGCTTGCGCATATGCGGGAGCACGGTATTACCCGTTATGCGGTGATCGGCAGCGACATGGAAACTTCCCGGCGTGCAATTGCCTTCGCGAAAACACATCCGGGTGCTGTCGCTGTCGGCGGGATTCATCCGCACGAGGCAAAAGGATTCCGGGAGACAGATTGTGAGGAAATTGCCCGGTGGTGGAAAAACGGTGAGATCTGTGCCATCGGCGAGATTGGCCTGGATTACTATTATGATTTCAGCCCCAGGGACATCCAGAAAGCGGTTTGTATCCGGCAGATGGAGCTGGCCTTTGAAATCGGCGCGCCTGTGGCATATCATATCCGGGATGCGCACGGGGACATGCTTGAAATCATGAAAAGCATGAAGAAAAAGCTGACGGGCGGCATTATCCACTGCTTCTCCGGAAGCGCGGAAACAGCGAAGGAATATCTGAAGCTGGGGTATTATATCTCCTTTGCGGGGCCGCTGACATTCAAAAAAGCGCCGAAGCTTCAGGAGGCTGCGCTGCTGGTGCCGAAGGACCGGCTGCTGATCGAGACAGACAGCCCCTATATGGCGCCGGAACCGGTTCGGGGCCGGCGGAACGAACCGGCGAATGTCCGGTATGTGGGGATGAAACTGGCCGAACTCCGGGGAGAGAGCGCTGAGGAAACGGCGGCGTACACAACGGAGAACGCGATGCGCGTTTACGGCATCAATATCTGAACGAAGAACTGCTGAAGAATGGGGAATCCGGCAATGATGACGCTAAAGGAACTGAAACCGGGCGAAAGCGCAAGAATTGAAAAAGTAGGCGGGAAAGGCGCACTGCGGCAGCATTTCCTGGATATGGGTCTGATTCCGGGATGCGATGTGACGGTTGTCAAACTCGCCCCCATGGGAGATCCGATGGAGCTGATGATCCGCGGATACGAACTGACGCTCCGGCTGGATGACGCAGAGCGGATCAAGGTTACTCCGATACAGAAGAACGACGAGACGAAGAAAACAACCCTGAAGCAGAGCAAAACGCTTCACCCGGGCCTGGGTGAAGGCGGTATCTTCCATCCGAAAGGAACAGGCGAACCATTGCCGGAGGGAACGGTGCTGACTTTTGCACTGGTCGGAAACCAAAACAGCGGCAAGACAACGCTTTTCAACCAGCTGACCGGAAGCAATCAGCATGTGGGAAATTTTCCGGGTGTGACAGTGGACCGGAAAGACGGCGTGATCCGGGGACACAAAGATACATCCATCACGGACCTGCCCGGGATCTATTCCATGAGTCCCTATTCCAGCGAGGAACTGGTTTCCCGGGATTTTGTCCTGAACGAAAAGCCGAAAGCCATCATCAATATCGTGGATGCTACGAACATGGAGCGGAACCTCTATCTGACCATGCAGCTGCTGAAGATGCAAATTCCCATGGTGGTTGCGCTGAATATGATGGATGAGCTGCGGGGAAACGGCGGAACCGTGGATATCAACCGGATGGAAGCAATGCTGGGCGTTCCGGTTGTTCCGATTTCGGCGGCAAAGAATGAAGGCGTTGACGAACTGATCCGTCATGCGCTTCACATCGCGAAATATCAGGAAAAACCGCTGGAACAGGATTTCTGCAGTCCGGAAGATCATGAAGGTTCCATGCACAGGGCACTTCACGCGGTGAGCCATCTGATCGAGGATCACGCGGAACGCAGCGGAATTCCGGTGGATTTTGCCGCTGCCAAACTGATAGAAGGCGACGACCTGATTGCTGAGAAACTGAAACTGGATAAAAATGAAACAGAAATGCTGGAGCATATTGTGCTGCAGATGGAGAAGGAACGCGGACTGGACGCCAGTGCGGCCATCGCCGATATGCGCTTCGATTATATTGAACGCGTGTGCGACGCCTGCCTGATCCGTCCGCGAGAGAGCAGGGAACATGCAAGAAGCCGCAAAATGGATCGGGTGCTGACCGGGAAATATACCGCGATTCCGCTTTTCATCCTTATCATGGGACTGGTATTCTTTCTGACGTTTTTCCTGATCGGCCCGTGGCTGCAGGAGCTGCTGGCTACCGGAATCGCCCTGCTCCAGGACCTGACGGAGCACGCGATGCAGTCCGCCAATGTAAACGAAGTCATCCGCAGTCTGGTTTCCGAAGGAATTTTTGAAGGCGTCGGGAGCGTAATCAGTTTCCTGCCGCTGATTGTGCTGCTGTTTTTCTTCCTGAGTCTGCTGGAGGACAGCGGGTACATTGCACGCGTGGCATTTGTCATGGATAAGCTGCTGCGTAAAATCGGCCTTTCCGGACGAAGCATTGTACCGATGCTGATCGGTTTCGGATGCACTGTGCCGGCGGTTATGAGCACGCGTACGCTGCCCAGTGAACGTGACCGGAAAATGACGATTCTGCTGACACCGTTCATGAGCTGTACGGCAAAGCTTCCGATCTACAGCTTTTTTGTCACAGCGTTTTTCCCGCAGTATGCGTGGCTGATCATCACGGGGCTGTATCTGCTTGGTATTCTCGTGGGTATTCTCGCTGCACTGGGATACCGGAAGACGCTGTTCAAAGGGAATGCAGTTCCGTTTGTCATGGAACTGCCGAATTACCGGATTCCCAGCGCACGGAACGTCGTTCAGCTGCTTTGGGAGAAAGCAAAGGATTTCCTGCAGCGGGCGTTTACCGTTATTCTGATTGCA
>CAMJTZ010000038.1 GCA_946408865.1 uncultured Clostridia bacterium | reverse complement strand
CGCCCGTTCCTTTCCTCGTTTTCCTTCTCGCCGCGCTGGAACATGTCCACCGCGTTCAGACAGTCATCATAATGCGCGCACTCCAGATCCCGATCCACCAGGTCGCCATGAGTCCCTTTATCGTCTAAGACCATCACTTTCAGCCGCGGGCATGTTTTGCAGGCCCTGCTCACCACATTCACAGGCATCATCAAATACATCAGTTCATCACCTCCGGAGGATAGTGAAGCCGCGGCACCGGATCCGGATAGCTCCGTCCCTGGTTCGCGCTCTGTTGCCATATCGCGTAAACTTTCTGCATCGTCTGCAGATCGAACAGCGTCGACCGGTTTTCCATATCCACCAGTGTCCTCGCAATTCGATCCCACGAAAATATCACCGGTTCCCGTTCACTCTTCCAGAACGTCACCTTGATCCCTCTGCCGTTGTAATCCACGAATGTATCATTCTCACCGCTGTGCCCGCCGACCCCGTATTCTTCCGCAACAAACTTTTTCAGCCGGTTCAGATCCCGGCCCCACTTCTTCACCGCCACACTGATCCGCACCTTGCCGCCCTCGAAACCGCTGCCGCTCTGCAGTACCCGTTCCAACAGCTTCTGGTCGTCCTCTGGCAGCAGCTGCTTCCCCTGTGCCGCCATTGTCTCAAACAGCAGCCCCATAATCCCGTCCGCGTTCATGTCTCAAACGCCTCCTCGATCTTCTTCCGGTAATAGTTCACCAGTTGCACACTCATCCCGGTCTCCGCGCTGATCTCCTCGTTCGTCATCCCGCGGTACACCTTCTGCCGGATCAGTCCTTCCTTCTGCGCCGGTGTCAGCTTCTTCCTGTTCCGCTTTTCCGCGGCCCGCAACTCCGCCTCCGTCCGCCGCTTTTCCCGCCGCCGCACACATCCCCAGCTGCACAGCAGCGCGCCCTTGTCACGGTATGTCCACTCCTCCAAGGCGCACGTCCCGGCGAACATCCGCCCGCACTCCGGGCACTTCCGTTCAAACGGCCATGCGGTCGCGCCGGTGATCTCGTCGATCATCGGTGCCCGTTTATCCTTCCTGTTCACCGTGGTACCTCTCGCCGTGGTTGTAATGCCACTGCGCCAGCTTTCTGTCGCCGCCCGCGATCCGCAGGCACCGTTTCATCTCCAGGTCATCCCGCCGTTCCTCGTACCGGCGTGAATAAAAGATCCCGGCCATCCTGCCCATAAACATGCTCAGGCTCGTGTATTCCGTGATCTCGTCCTCGAAGATCTCCGGCTCCATCCCGTCATGCAGCCACTCACAGATCCGTCCGTGCGCCTCGTTGTCGTCGATGTCCCCGCAGAACTGATCCAGGATCCGCTGCGCCACGGAAGCCCGCGCCTTGTCGCTGGTCAGAAACGCGCCGTCAAACCGGCACGGCTGTTCCCGGCCTTTCGCGTCGATATACGTTTCGTTCAGCCTCGCGCGCGCGTCCTGCTGACGATGATCAGACAGGTGTGTGTGTACATCCTGTTTAGGATCCGTATATGTCCTGTTTACGTTTATATTAATATCCCCCGTGTTGCCCCTCCGGTTGCCCCCTTCGTTGCCCCCCGTGTTGCCCCCTTCGTTGCCCCCTGTGTTGTCCGTTTTAAGCGGATAACATGAAGGGTAAAAAGGCAGAATCCTGTATTCCGGTGCGGCCTTGTTCCGGTTTCCGTTCCGGAAGTCGATCCGTCCGTGCTGCTTCAGCGCGTTCCGCGCCCTGGCCATCGCGTCCCATTTAATCGGGAGATACGTGAACAATCGGTCATTGGTGATCCGGATGAACCCGTCCGGCCATTCGTTGCCTTCCGCGCGCTGGTTGAAAATGTGCATCAGCGCATACCATAGAAGCTGCACGTTTGCCGGAACGCGCTCATCAGCGGCGTACTCAATAAACCGCTCGTGTTCACGAACGTAATTGACCTGCATACTGTTGTCCTTTCTTCTTATAAAAAATCCTCGACCGTCATTTGCCCAGGGAGGCTTATGCCCCCCCCCTCTGAGTCCGGGATCTTGCTGGTTTTCACCGGTTTCCCGCACTGAGCGCAGAAAACGCGGTCCTCCACCGCACAGCTCATCACCGCGTTGTACGCCTTCACCAGCCATTCGCCGCCTTTCTTGTCGCCCGCGGCCATCGCCTTTTCCTCCAGCTGGTTGATCCGCTTCAAAACCTCCGTTCTTCTGATCAGCGTTGCCATCCTTCCACCTCCTCTCTGATCAGCCCGGCCTGTGCCGCCAGGAACGCGCACCGGATCACATACCGGTCCTGCCGCATCTTCACCGTCTGCCGGCTGCATCCGCTGAACCGCGCAAGATCCGCCTGGCTCATGCCGTTGCCATATATCATGCTCGCCACAAAACCTTCGTTGCTGTCCTCCACCGGGAAGATCTCGTCCATCTTCCGGAAAACGGCCTCCCACTTCATCGCGTTTTCCAGGCGCTTTTCCGCGCGGATCACGTTCAGCGCCCCGCGCTCCACCCGGCTGCCCGGCAGGCCGCCCCTGCCGCCTGTCACGTTCCCGGAGGGCGTGGAAGTATCCGTGGCCTTTGCTCTCGCCTTGGCCACGGCCTCTTCAGCTTTCTGGATCAGCTTCCCGCGCTGGCGGAGTTTCTTTTCCACCGCCTCGTAAGCCACCTCCGGAATCACGCTCATTTTCCGCTTTCCTCCGTCGCTCCATTTCACCAAAATCCAGCACGCGGATCACGATCCCATACTGGCTGCACCAGATATGCCCGGCCAGTCCGCACTTTTTCCTGTACTCGCAGTCCGGGCACTTTCTTTCCGCCCAGCATTTAAGAGCCATCCTCCCGGTGCTTGTCCCGCAGCCGGAACACCAGCCGGATGTTGCCGTAATTCTCGATCAGCTTGTAAACATTCCCCAGCGCGATCTGCGGAATGTCGTGCAGGTCCTTCACCTGCCACCGTCCGAGAATGGTCTTTCTGATGTCTGCCCGCACTGCCCGCAGGTCGCCGGTGTCCCCGAAACCGTGCCGGTCGCAGAAGGCGTCCGCCGCGGCCCTGATCGCCGCGTTGATCTTTTTCACCTCGCCGTGGTTCACCGTAACCTGCCGCTGCTGGCTCTGCATGTCCTCCAGCTGCTTCCGCGTATCCCGCACAAGCCTGGCCATCTGCGCCACAACCAGCTGCAGCTCGCCCACGCTCTGCCGCAGGTCCTTCGCCGTGTCCATCGGCACTGGAAAACAGGCTTCCCATACCTTTTCCGCCTCCGGAGGCATTTCTTTCAGCATTTCGCTCATATCACGTTCGCCTCCGTGATCACCGGCGTCGCAAGCGTCTCCTGCATCCGGTCGATCCATTCCTGCAGGTTTTCCAGCGCGTGTTTCACCGCGAAAGCGTCCCGCTGGATCCCCACCGGATCAAACGTCATCATGTCGCAGCTGCCCAGGAAAACGTTCACCGCCTCGTTCAGCAGGATCCCCACCGGCTTTTCCGGCTGTTTCCCGCCGTCGCCGTTCAGCTGGATCCGTTCCAGCTCGGCCTCGGCCTCGTTGGCCCTTTCCTCGGCCTTTGCCGCCGCGTCAAGCAGTTCCTTCTGTTCCTTCTTCAGCCGCTCATAATCCTCCGGAACCACCTCGACCCGCTTTTCCACTTCCACTCGGTTGTTCTCGGCGTACAGAAGTTTTCCTCGCAGATCCTCGTTATATTGTGTTTGCTTGTTCAGCTCGTTCTGTAGCACGCTCACCTTATTCCGAAGGTTTGCGGCTTCCTGGTTAAACATCTTCGCATCCTTTTCGGCCTGGTCGGCCCGCGCCGTCTCCATATTCGCCGCCTCGGCTGCCTTGTTCCGCTCCTCGGTCAGCTTCCGTATCTCCACGGCGCTCATGCTCTCCGCTGCCTCGGCCAGCGCTTCCCGGTCTTCCTTCGGCGCGGCCATCAGGGCCAGGATCTTCGTGTATGGCAACTGCGCCACCTTGCTGTCGCCGTTGACCTCCCGCGCGATCCGCATGTAATTCGCCGCCGTGCTGGCGCTCAGGCCGATCTCCTTCAGCCAGGGCATCCACTCGCCGTGCTGGCACGCGTCCTTCATGTCGATCAGGTCAAGCCCGATTTCCAGGGCGTTGTTCACCATGCTCCGCATGTGGATCCGCACGCTGGCCGTGATCTCCTCTCTCGTCCTGCCTGTGGCAGTGATGATTCCCGTGTTCTCCGTCAATGTAATCCCCTCCAATATTGTTTTATAGTTCATGGCCCGCGGAATCGAACCGCGCCGAGGGTATTGAGCCCGTCCAGGCAAACCTGCGGCCATGTCGTCGTGTGGGTCTTTCCCCACCGTCACAGGTCTTTCCCCGTCGCCAGTTTTATGCTGAGTATTTTGTCGCCGTCTTTCCGGCTGTCCATTTCAAGGCGAAATCTTCCGCGCCCCGCAGCGCGTAGCACGATCCTGCGACAAAAGTCCGAAACAGGAGCGGTTTCACTTCCTTTCTAATTATTGTTTATTTTGTTGATTGTCGCCGCGCCGCTCATCGTTTCCGTTTCCGCCTTTACTTTCGCGTCCTCATACGCCTCATGGAGCCGGCTGATCTTGTTCATCACCTGGCCAAACCGCACCTGATCCATGAAGTCGTAACTGTACTCAAACCGGATCTCGCCGGTTTTCCGGCTGACCGTTGCCGCGATCGGCACCCTCGCAGTCGCTTTGTCCAGTATGATCCCCGCCACAGCCAGCCCTCCTTTCACAGTATCCTCAACTGCCCGGCCACCGGGTTGAACGGCATTTCAATGCCTCCGGTTTTCCGGCTGATCTCCCTGGCTTTTTCCCGGTTCCGGGTGCGCCATGCGTCGTGCGCGTAAATGCTCCAGCGCAGCTCACTGGATCCCAGCACGCGACCGACCAGGTATTCCCCGTTCTTACGGATGATCACGCATGTCGCCAGTCGTATGTCCATCACACGATCTCCAGGCTGTTCAGAAACAGAAAAGCCTCCTCGATCTGGTTGTCGATGAACTCCGCCTCTTTCAGCAGTTCCTTATCGGTTTTTGTGAGATTTTCTTTGCTTTGTGCCGCCAGGGCGCCGCACGTGGCGTTTAGGCTGTGCGCCCCGACTGCGATGTTCTGCAGCTGCCTGTCCGGCACCAGGCCCTTCGCCCGGCACATCGTGCTGTACATGAACGTCAGATTGTTGATCAGTTCCCTTATCATGCTTTCTTTCCGTCCTTTCTTTCCATTCCTTTTGTTTTTCGTAAACCATCGGCTTTCCGTCACTGTCCCGCAGCGCGAACGCGGGATTGAACGTTGCTTCGCATACGCCGCCCTCGGCCAGCGTCAGCACATGCCTGCAGCTCATCTTCCTGCACTGGGTGTTCCGCTCAGGATCACACCAGTACAGCGTCGCCTCGCCGCTCATTCCTCCATAAACCGCCCTTCCGCGGTGTCCCATATCGTCACGTCGATGCCGTTTTTCCGGGCGCTTTCGATACAC
Organism: uncultured Clostridia bacterium; assembly: GCA_946408865.1. The sequence continues at coordinate 8,357 of CAMJTZ010000038.1, read as the reverse complement.
TGTTTCGTCCCCTTGCTTTCTCCGTCCCAGAAGTACAGTGCCCTGCCGTTTTTCTCTTTGATAAACTTGACCATCTCGTCGTTCCGCTTCGGCCCCGCGGCTCTGCCGTATTTTTCCCAGTCTGCCGGAAATTCGATGTACTGCAGCCCGTGCTCCAGGGCGTAGTCTTTCGCCAGCTCGTCTGCGCCGGCTGCGCCGCCCGCCACGATCACGGTGAACGCGTCCTCGCTGTCGATGTATTCCTCCGTCACCCGGTTGAATGTGTCCCTGTCCGTGTAGTTCCGGCTCCCGGCGATTAACAGATACTTCATAATGTCGTCCCCTTTCTTTTCATTGGTTCCTGATGCCGATGATCGTGATCACCGTGTACCCTTCGCTCTCCAGCAGCTCGATCGTCCTCGCTGCCGTCGTGCCCGTCGTGATAATGTCGTCGAATAAAATCAGGTTCTTTTCTTCCGGTCGCTTTTCGATCGCCAGCGCCGGTTTCAGCCGGTTCGCGTTTCCGCAGCTGATCGCCCCGTCGTAAAACGGGATCGCCAGCCGCTTCGCCGCCTTCCGGCAAACCTCCGTTGCGAAGTGGTAGCCGTCCCGGTGTCGTCGCCTGCCGGTCGTGATCATCGCCCAGCCGTTCCCGGCCAGGTTCCGACCCATCGCCTTTTCGATGTATTCAACCAGCTCGCCCACCAGCTGCCGCTCGCATTTCTTGTCGTTCTTGATCTCCTCCAGTGTCTTTCCGTCCTTGCTGATCGCGTGCAGCGATGTGTACCAGTGCCCGTTCTTTTGCCGCGCCGTGATGTTCAGCTTCATGTCGCACCGAGCGCCGCGGGTGTTCCAGGCTTTTCCCTTTGCCTCCGGTTCGTCGCCCGGAAGATCTTCCGGTTCTTCCGGTTCCTCAAACTGGAACTCCAGGAAGTCCAGGTCAGCCGCCTCCAGCTGCAGATCGTTCATTTCCGCAGCCACCAGCTCCATGTCCCACTCGCTGTACTCGCTCAGCCGGTTGTCCGCGAGAATGTACGCTCGCCGCTGGCTTTTGCTCAGCCCTTCAATGAACAGGCAGGGCACTGTCCGCATGCCGATCTTTTTCGCGGCCATCAGCCGCCCATGACCGGCGATCACGTTCATGTCGCTGTCGATCAGTATCGGACTGATGAAACCGAACTCGCTGATCGACCGGCACAGCTTTTCGACCTGTTCCTCGCTGTGGATCTTCGTGTTCTTTTCGTATGGCCGCAGCTGATCCACGTTGACTTCCTGCACCTGGGTGACCTTGGCCATGCGATCACGCGCCTTTCGCTGATTCCTGATCGTCCTCGATCAGATCATCGATCAGACACCGCAGCGCCTTGGCCAGCCGGAACATTGTCCGCACGGTCGGATTCTGCACGTTGCCGTTTTCGATGTCGCTGATCATCGGCTGAGGCACGCCGCTGGCGTCGCTCAGCTGCCGCTGGTTCATTTTTCGCCGGTTTCTAAACTCCTCCAGTCTGATTTTCATGTATCGCCCTCCTCGGCTTATCGCTGATTCGATAACTATCATATTCCTGTTTCGTTTATGTGTCAATAGCCAAAACTATAAAATGCCTGTAAAATGGTTATAGAAAAACCTATCAGCAGGAAAGAAGGGATTTTGTTGAACAGAGTCGGTTTAATTGTTAAGAAGAAAAGGGAATCAATAGGAATGAGCCAAAATATGCTTGCAAAAAAAGCAGGCGTTTCGCAGGCGGCTCTATCCGCATTGGAATCAGAAACAAAAAATCCAAATGTTGAAACGGTGTTTTTGCTCGCCCAGGCACTCGACTGTACTGTTTCTGAATTGCTGGGTGAAAAGCCGGCTGATACAGCATTTCTTACACCGCGCCAGCGTCAGCTGCTGGATCTCTTTCAACAACTAAATGATGCCGGAAAAGATTTTTTATTGTCTCAAACCATATCCATATTGCAGCAGCCGGCATTTCGGCAAGAAGGCTCTATGCCGTCCGCTGTGTAAATTGAAAGGAAACGAAAATGACAAAACTGTTTCTTTTATGTATTATTTCGGTGTTGATTTGTTGTTCATGCTCTTTTGCGGAACAAGAAACGCCGTTCGCAGAATTTTCAAATGATGATCTGATTGAATGTTTCAGATTTACGGTTGAATTGATGAAAGTCCGCGGTTTATCTCCTTATTCATCAGAATACGGTGTCACGGTTCCAGCTGGCCGTTACACGATCGGTGTTGATATTCCAGCCGGCATATATCGCCTTGAGTTTCCAGATGATGATTATGATGCAGGAATGATTTATATCTATATTCCAGGGCAGGATTACCCTGACAGCTGGTATTCGGTCGGAAAAGGTGTGAATGTGCAGGTATACGGAAAGATCGAACTGAAAGACGGCATGATATTTGATCTGCAAGATACAACCGCAACATTTTACAAATACAAAGGATTGTTTGGTGAAACAAATGAGTGATCAGCTCGTCCTTGGTTATTCCCGCGTTTCTTCCGAGGAACAGGCTGCTCACGGTATTTCCATCGACGCCCAGCGCCAGATCCTCGAAGGATACGCCGCCATGACGTCCTCCAGGATCCGGATCTATGAGGACGCCGGGTACTCCGGAAAGAACATAAACCGCCCCGCCCTGCAGCAGCTGCTTGCAGACTGCCGCGCCGGTTCCGTGTCCGCCGTGGTTGTCTGGAAACTCGACCGGCTGTCCCGTTCTCTCCGGGATACACTGACCATCATCGAGGATGTGTTCCAGCCGCGGAACATCACCCTGGTCTCCGTCACCGAATCGATCGATACCTCCACCCCTTCCGGACGCATGATGCTCAATCTGCTGGCGTCTTTTGCCCAGCTGGAACGCGAGCAGGACTCCGACCGCGTCGTCATGGCCCACAAGCACCTCGCCCGCGACTGTAAATACCTCGGAGGCCACGTTCCCCTCGGTTATGCTATCGACCAGGACAAACATTATCAGCTGGATCCTGTCGCCGCGCCGGTTGTCCGCCGCGTTTTTGAAATGTACCTGTCCCGCAGCGGATACGGCCTGATCCTCGATTATCTGAACTCCTTCACCTTTCCGGGCACCCGGAAAACGCCCTTCGGGAAGTCCGACCTTAATAATTTGTTAAAAAATGAGATCTATTCCGGCACATACGTGCGCCGTCTGGGCGCGGATCCGCGCCACCGCATCACCTCTCCGGAAACCATCCGGGTTCCGGGAGGCGTTCCGGCCATCCTTACCCCGGAAGAATGGCAGCGCGTCTGTGCCCTTCGGGATCAGTCGAAAACGTCCGCGGCCCTCTACACCGCCCGGAAGATCTACCCGCTGTCCGGCATCGTGTTTTGCGCCGCCTGCGGCAGCCTGATGCACCTTAATTATGGCGGGAAGGACCGTTCCGGCGCCGTACAGCGTTATTACACATGCAGGTCAACCTGTGTCCGTCCTGCCCGTCTGGAGGCCCTCCAGGACGCCGTTTTCACCGTTCTGGAACAAATGGCCACCGCAGGCACGGACGAGATCAGCCGGGCCTGTTTTGTGGCGAATAATTACGCCGACGCAGCAGACGAGGATCACGCCGCCGAGGCCCGTGTCCTCGATCAGCAGGTCATTGAGATCAACAAGCGCATCGCCCGCATTGTCTCTTTTATTTCCGATCACGGATCCGACGCCCCGTTATCCCTGGCTGATGACCTGCGCCGGCTGGAAAAAGAACGCGACGACCTGCAGAACAGATCTTCCGCCCTTCGCCGCCCGGTCGCCCGTTACGACGCCCCAGCCACCGTGGCCGCGATCACGGCCTGCGAAGGCATAAAAAAACAGCCGCCTGATCAGCAGAAAACTCTGCTCCAGGCGGCTGTCCATAAGGTTACTGTGTCAGCTGATGATTACAAAATCATCTTTAACTGGCACACGTGTGGTGGAGATGAACCACCACACCCCGTGTGCCAGTCGATCACTCGCCAGCGTCCCCGATGACCGTTTTCTGGTTCCGCGGCAGCTGCTGCACCTGCGCCTCGATACAGGCGTCAGCGATCTCGCTTTCCTGCGCGCCGAATGGTACATCGTCCACCTGCGCAGCCTTCTGTACGATCCCCATCGCTTTGTTTTTCCTTGCCTCGTTGTCCGGCTCGATTTCGCCGTTCTTGACCAGCTGCTCCACGGCCAGCACCGCCGTCCGGGAATACTCATAGATCTTTCCGAACAGGCCGCTGCCCATCGTCACCGGCAGGTCCCGGATCACGTCCGCGATCCCTTCCACGGTTTCGCGCCTGATCACCTTCTTCGTGAACAGGATCATGATCACGAACGCCAGGATCACCGCCACCGCGATCGCGATCAGCGTGATGTCGCTCTGACTCATTTATACATTCCCTCCCCGTTTGTTGCAAAATGTTAATATTTGCCGACGCCGTCCCCGATTGTGTCCAGGAACTTCGTCATCATGTACCAGCCTTTGCGCCTGCCGTAGCTGATCCGCGTCCAGTCATACCCGTGCGCCACGATCTGCACCTTCGCGCCCACCGGCACGTCGTCATACAGCTTGCAGCTGCCGCTGGCTTCCGCCCGCATCTTCACCCATGCGCCCTTCTCCGCGACCACGATCGCGTACTCTGTCTCCTTTACCGGCACCGGTTCGGTCGCCGGTTCCGTGGCCGGTTTACTGCTGCCGCCGTCGCTGATGTACGCCGGTTTCAGATCTGCCGCCCATTTCCATTTCCCGATCGTTGTGTCGGTCTTGGCTGTCGGCCCGGTCATGTGGATGATCCGCAGCGGAGAAACGCTTTTCACCACGCCCACGTGGCAGTAATCGTTCAGATCGCCGTTGTACGCGCTGCCGCCATTCCGGTACTTTGCCGGGAGGTTGTACCCTTCCTGGCCCGGTTCTCGGCTCTTGAACACCAGGTCGCCGACCCGCAGTACGGAAACGCCAGTGATTTTCCGCACGTTCTGCACCTGGTTCCGCATCGTCCAGTTCGTGCCGGTTGTCGTCAGCGTCACGCCGTTCTTCCGCAGGCTGTACTTCGGCATCCCGATGCAGTCGCACTTCTTCAGATCACTGCAGCCCAGCTCATATTTCGGTTTGGCGTTCACGATGTCCATGCACCGATCCACGAACTTTTCCCGCGTCGTGCTCATCCGTTGCTCTCCTCCTCCGGTTTCAGATCCTCCTCGTCGGAATCTTCCTTTCCGGCCTGCCCGCCGTTCTTCAGCCCGATCTCGATCTTCGCCTTGTTCAGCATCGCGAACGCCATCTTCTCGTATATGCTGTTCCGCGTATACGCGGCCACGTTCATGATCATCACCACCGAAACGATGATCCCCATATACACCGAATAAAGCGCCGCGCCGGGCTGCAGGATCATGATCACGCTCAGCCAGGTCATGTAAAAGAACCAGAACACGCTCGTCCACCGCGCCAGCTTTTTCGAGAACTGTTTCCGCGGATCGATCCGGATCTCACTCACGCCTTTTCACCTCATGCAAAACCGCCGCCGCCACCGTTCTTCGGTCTCCGTGTCGGCAGCGCGAGGAACTTACCCCGGATGTCATCCATCACGCCGTTGGCGCCGAGCGTGTGGTATTGCTGATACATGTTTTCCCAGTTGTCCCGGTCGTCTGCGTCAGCATACCCTTTCTCCTCGTAATATTTATATGCCTGCAGCAGGCGATCTCTCAGTATGGCCTGCAGGCCCTCCTTGATCGCCTTGTTTTGTGCCAGCTGGACCTTGATAAACCCGACCAGTGCCACAAATAGTCCAGGAACACCGAACAGTGTCAGCCAGTTGTAAACCGTCATAAGTCCTCACCCGTCCTTTGTCTCAGATCTCGATTTCCTCTGCGCTTTCCAGCCATGCCGCGTAGTGTCTCCGGATGTGTTCCTCCAGATCACCTCCCCACTGCGGATCCGCGGGATTAACTCCGCACACCGCCAGCAGCCGGATATTGTAATCCATCCGGCCTGTCAGGTTGTCAAACATCGGCACCGGCTCGCCCGGCGTCAGGTACACGTTCACCAGCCCGCCGCAGCTGGGCACGACCCGGTAAAACTCGTTTACCGGCATCATTCTTCTTTCGGTCTCGGCCCGCAAATGCTCATCGCCTGCGCTTCCGTGATCTTTCCGGCGTCAGCGTATTCCCATACCTGCGCCGCCGTGATTTCGTGGCGTTTATACTTATTTTTGATGATCGTGTACATCATCAGATCTCACCTCCGGAAATAATGAAGTCCTCGATCGCGGCCACTCGCTCCTCCAGTGTCGGAAGCGGTTCTTCCGGCTGGCTTCCGTATTCCCACCAGTCGGCCAAATCGGCCTCAATGTCCTCCGCGGTCTCGGTGCGTCCCGGTTCCAGCGTGAACAGCACCTCGTCGTATGTATAGACGGTCTGTTCGCCTTCCTGACTTTCGGTTACATTTCCGGCGATCCGCACGGTCTTGCTCCCGTCCTCATTTTCATCCATCAGCACCGCAGAGGGCCACACAGTGCTTGTCGTGTCTTTCAACAGCATCCCTGATTCTCTCCTTTCGTCTTCGCGCGTATTCCCGGCTCCAGTATGCCTGCACTCGCCGGGCCACCCGCATCAGTTGAACAACATGATATTTCTCAACAAACTTCCGGCAGTCCGCGTTTCGGATCATGCCGTTCCGGCTGATAATCTGGCAGGCCCGCTGCCGTTTGATCGTGCCGGTCCTCTGGTATTCGTCCCACGCGCGGCTGAAGCAGCGGATGATCCGCGGCACATTCCGTTTCCGGATTGTTGTGTGCGTCCGGCTGATCCGGAATCCGCCCGCGTCGATCGCCGTAACGCCTCGCCACGCGCCTGTGTGCGCTTTTCGTTCCTTCTCCTCCTCAATCGTCCCGATCCGGAGGATGCTGGTTGTTGTCCGGCTGGCCATGCCGTACTGATCCGCCAGCCACTCGCTCAGCTTCTTCACTGCCTGCTTGAGGCCGCTTTCGCTTCGTGCCATCAGGATCACGTCATCCATGAACGTAACCGCCCGGATGATCAGCGGGTATTCATTCCCGCGCCGGCTTTTCTTAAGGCTCAGCACATATCGCAGCGCATAGCTCATCACATAGTTGAACAGCCAGGCGTCAATATAGCCTCCTATGATCAGATACCCGCCCGGTGCCGCATCGCCCAGCGCCTTCATACAGGCGTGGATCCACTTTGCCCGCGGGATCTCCTTCCGGATCAGATCGCTCGCCTTGCTGTACTGGATGCTGGCGTATGCGTGGACGCCGTCCATTTTCTGAAAGTATTTGACGCCGAGCTTCCGGTTCAGCATCCTTTTCACCTGCCGCGCAAGCCCGGTCTGTCCCTTGTCCGGGATGCTTGCGTGCTGCGTTGGCAGAATCCGCGCCTTCAGCAGTTTTTCGATTCCGGCCTTCACCGTATGGCCCAGCAGCTGATGCCGGTAACATAGCACCGCGATGTCCCGGATCTTTCCAGTTCCCCCGTCTCTTCTCGGTTTCACGGAAACAGGATCCAGCTCAGGATCTTCCCCTCGCTGGATGCCGTTTACCATGTCTTCAATCACGCAGGCGACCTCTTCCAGGATCTCGTATTTCAGTGCGAAACGCTGATGCCCGTTGTCCCGTTCGTCCCTCATCAGATCATACCGGGAATGGCCCGTCCATTCTTCGATGAAGGTCCTCACGTCACCCCTGCGCCATTTATCCCGGAAGCACTTTTCTGCTGCCACATAGGCAAGGTCGTGATCAAACTCCCGCCACAGCCTCGGCACCTTCATGCACCTCCGGTGAGAAGATTCTTTCTGTTGAACTCAGCGGTTTTCCTCATGCGAAACCTTAAGTCAGGAACCGCTTAAACGTACTCGCCGCACGCGGTCGCCCCTTGCGCCGCGCCTGAGGCTTGCGCCCCGTGCTGGGATTAGCTGATTTTCATTTCGCGGACGTCGTGACATATTGGGCTCCACATGGAGCCTTCGCTGCGGGATGTTTCCATCCCTCGCGTGCAGAAAGCCGCGGGCGCTCGTTCCAGTTCGCGTTCGACGGCGTATTGTTGCCATTCGCCCCCGCCAGGCCCGCATTGCCCGTGTTGTTCAGATTCGCAAAGCGCCACGGAGCGCGGACGCCGGAGGAGTCGTTGAAATTGAAAGCCGACCATGTCACGAAACCCTTTTGTTTTTAATCTGCCGACCATACGGTAAAGACTGGATCATATAGGGGCCGGGCGGCCCCTCTGGCGGGCCGCTTACGCGGCCTGCCATTCACCCCGCTTTTTCCCAGATCCGGAAAGCCGCGGGCGCTCGCACCAGTACGCGCTCGACGGCGCAATGTAGCCATATGCCCCCGCCAGGCCCGCATCGCCCGCGCCGTTCAGAAGCGCAAAGCGCCACGGAGCG
>CAMJTZ010000037.1 GCA_946408865.1 uncultured Clostridia bacterium | reverse complement strand
ACGCCCAGCCGGAAACCTTTCAGCATGGCGCAGGCGATCATGGCGGTTCCGCTTGTTTCCGGATAATTGCCTTCCCGCTTTCCCTGATCCACGACCTGCATATACATATCCGTCTCCGGATCCGTATATTTCGCGATGCTTTCCATCAGTTCACGCAGGATTTCCGCCAGTTCTGCCCGTTCTTCCATCCCCCTGGGAATGATTTCGATCAGGTCCGTCAGAGCCAGCGAAAACCATCCGATGGATCTCAGCCAGAAATTCCTGCTCAGTCCTGTTTCCGGATCTGCCCAGAACGCCTGACGGCTTGCATCATACCCATGGTAATACAGACCGGTTACCGGATCCTTCATCCGCTTCCGGACAATCCGTATCTGCTGCATGATGTCCGAGATGTCGCCCTGGCCCAGCGTGTTCTCATACATAGCCAGGAAAGGAAGCGCCATATAGGTACCGTCCAGCCACACCTGGTTCGGATAGATCTCTTTATGCCAAAAGTTTCCTTCTTCGGTGCGGGGCTGTTCCTGCAGGTTCCGGTGAAGATATTCGGCAGCTTTCCTGTACTTGTCGTTTTTCGTCCTTTCAGCCATGGAAAACAGGATACGGCCCTCGTTGTAATCATCCAGCGCCCGTTTCTCCGGGTGAAAGGTATCAATCGTCCCGTCTTCCCGGACAAAGCTGTCCGCCACTTCCTCCACAAAGGCGGCATACCGGTCGTCCCCGGTGATCTCCGTCATGGCCAGCAGCGCCGTCAGCATGCATCCGTCAATATAGTTCCAGCTGACATCCTGGTTCTCCCGGATTTTCTCCAGGTTCCACGCGGTGCGTCTGGGGGTGCTGCGCCGGATCAGTTCAAGGATGTAATTCTCAATTCTGTCCTGCATGGCTTACCTCGCTTGTCTTTTGGCGTCATCCACCATCCGGCGGATCAGTCGCTTCGCCCCCAGCAGCAGGAGATCCCAGCCGACCGTAAACAGGCCGAACAGAAGGGGTTCCACCCCCAGGGCTACCTTGTCCGTTTCCCCCGTGCTGGCCGCGACAATGCTGTTGATCGTGTTATACGTCATTACGACCAGCGCAAGAAGCAGAAATCCGTACAGTACATTCAGGGGCAGACTGACAAATTTTTTCTTCCCGAACATCATCCACCGGCTGTTGGCTCCGGGGGTTTTCTCATAGTACCGGAAAATATTGTTCACCAGAAGATCCGTTACAAACCCCAGTGCCAGTCCCAGAATCAGCAGCTGATTTTCCTGGTTCTGGACCATCATGCCCAGTCCCCAGTAGAAGAAGAAGCATACGGCGCCGGCGAACCACCATTTGATCAGGACGGCCTTCACCCAGTCTTTCAGATGAATCCGCGGACCGGAACGGTATTTCCTCAGCTCCGCTTCGCTGACCTTCGGACTGTTGGAGACATCCGCGGTCACCAGATCGTCTACCGCTTTTGTGTTCAGCTTATAGTATTCCGCGGTGGTGCGCTGTTTATCCGCTGCAGTCTTCCCTTTTTTTCTGCCCATGGATCAGGCATCCTCACCGCTGATATCGATGGTTTTCATTTCCTCGTTGCCTTCCACGGCAACGCTGGTGTTGATGCGTTTGATCAGCGGCTTGTAAACCGGCAGCAGGGCAGTGAGAGCCGCGCCGATAATCAGCAGGATCTGATGCACTTTCAGCATGTTCCGGGCATTCGTAATAAAGATGTTAGCCCCGTCTGCGCTGATAGGATTATCCGCCCGGGTGATCGCTTCCGTAATACGGTTTCCGTAGAAAATGTCACAATAGAAGACAATCGCCAGCATCACAAAAAGCAGCACCAGCATGGGGATATTCGTCTTCTTCCGGTGGGGGAAAGCGTTCAGGAAGCAGGTCAGGCTCAGAATGCTCAGCAGCATTGTGACGAACTCCGCAAGTCCCATTCCGCTTCCGTAAATCTTGGCGGTGGTATTGGAAATCTGGGTCAGGTTCAGGCTGTAGTAGACAAAAGCCGCAGCCAGCACGACCAGCGCAATCATCTGGGGTTTCCGTTTCAGCGCCACCATCCATTTGCGAAAGAACTCCGGTTTTTTAGAAGGAGCTTGTGCCATGGTCAGTTCCCCTCCTTCCGAATCGCGTTCGTGGTATCCTTGTCAAAGAAATGTTTCCGTCCGAAGGCCATCCCCACCGAATCACCCTTATGGTACTCTTCCCATCCCCGGAGCTTGGCCACGATATGGCTGTTGTCTCCGACGAAGCCGTGCACCAGGGTGTTCATTCCCAGGTTCTCATTGTTGGTGACCCGGACCGGCAGATTTCCGCCGGCGGTAATATCCTCCGGACGCACGCCAAGGATGATCTCCCTGCCGTAATAATCCTTCAGAGTATCCTTCTCCTCACCGGACAGTTCCACTTCAAATCCGTTGCCTTTCAGCTTTCCGTCCTCAAATCCCATGCCCTGATAGAAATTCATGGGCGGCAGTCCGATGAACCCGGCAACAAACACATTGGCCGGTTTGTCATACAGTTCCAGCGGCGTGCCGATCTGCTGCACATGTCCCATGGACATGCAGACGATCCGGTCTGCCAGAGTCAGCGCTTCCGTCTGGTCATGGGTAACGTACAGCATGGTGGCTTTCAGCCGCTTATGCAGCAGCAGAATTTCACGCCGGGTCGCGCCGCGCAGCTTCGCGTCCAGGTTCGACAGCGGTTCGTCAAACAAAAACACTTTCGGGTTCCGGACGATGGACCGTCCCATCGCAACACGCTGCCGCTGGCCGCCGGAAAGCTGCGCCGGTTTCTTGTTCAGCTGGCTGGTCAGGCCGAGAATCTCCGCCGCTGCCAGCACCTTTTTATGGATTACATTGGGATCTTCCTTCCGCAGTGTCAGGGAGAACGCCATGTTTTCATAAATCGTCATATGGCCGTACAGGGCATAATTCTGGAAAACCATGGCCATATCCCGGTCCTTGGCCGGGGTCTTGGTAATATCTTTTCCGTCCAGCAGCAGGTGTCCGGCGGAAATATCCTCCAGACCGGCCACCATTCGCAGGGTGGTGCTCTTTCCGCATCCGGACGGGCCCACCAGAACGATCAGCTCGCCGTCTTCCACATCCATGTTGAAGTCAAAGACAGCCTGCACCTTATTGTCATAGATCTTATCCAGGTGCTGCAGTTTTAACTCGGCCATTACGCAGCCTCCTTCCCGATCGTTCCGATATGGCGCGCCAGCGCGGTGGACTTCTGCAGATTGATCCAGCCCGCCAGGATCAGGCTTGCGGCACTGCCGGCCAGGTAGATGATGCAGCGGATATACTGCGCGTCCTGCATAACAAGCGTTTCCGCCGATCCGACCTTCACAGTCGCATGATGAGCCTGTGCAGGCAGGATAAAGATCCGGGCGATCTGAAGCGCTCCCAGAATAAACAGCGGCCAGGAAAAGTTCTTCTGATAGTTCTTCACGCCTTCCGAGGCGAGGAAGGTAATCAGCATAAACAGCAGATTGTAAACAATGCTGCCCCCGACCAGAATCTGATAATACCAGGAACCGACGTCGGATTTATAGATTGAAATGAAATACAGAACATTCAGCAGGATCGCCAGATAACAGAGCCTGGAAGAAGATGTATTCTTGACATACCGCATCCGGTCCAGCTTCAGTTCGCGGTCATTCATGGCCTGTGTCATGCGGCAGCCCCCTTTCCGCTGGCAATCAGCGTCCGTTCTTCTTTCATGAGTTTACACTTCCAGATGGTGCATGCGATCAGCGCGATGACGCCGATCAGCAGCAGCCCGAAAAGCACGTAGTGTACATCAAACCAGAAGGTGGATTCCGTGTAAAGCGTCTGACGCTTTTCTGCGTGCGCCGCCAGTTCTTCGAAATTGATGCCGAGGAACTGGGCTTTATAGATTTCAATCTGCCCGTGTGCCCATACGCTCATCCCGGCTGCGCCGGCTGTTACCAGTCCGATGGCGCAGTAGTTACCGATATAATACTTTCTCCTGTTATGGGTGTTCGTAATGAACAGCACGACGCACAGGAGGATCATGCCGATGGACAGTTTCAGGAAGAGCTTGTTGAAATCCTGCATGTCATAATAAACCCTGGATCCGGTTACCGTGGATCTGTCCAGGTTCTTCGCGCTGCGGATCGTGCTGTACAGCGCGTCATACAGGTCGGTCATAATCCCCAGCGAATAGATAAAAATCAGCGCACTGATAATAAGCAGCGCCAGGCAGAGAAGCTTCTGCAGCTTGACCTGTTTTTTGTACATAACCGACCACATCCTTTACTGCTTTCAGGAGATACCCGTCCGGGCAGCCGGTGCTCCCCGGACGGGCCGGCCCGGCCGCTTCTCAGCGGCCGGATGCCGGATGATTGTTTTACTTTATGTTTCTGTCAGGGATTACTGTTACTGGAGTTCAGCCGCATAGTCCAGCAGGGCTTCCCAGGCGCCTTCCTTGATATCCAGGTACTGGCTGCCCTTCATAGTGCTGGCAACGAAGGAAGCAGATTCTTCAGCGCTGCCCATGCCTTCAGCCGTGAAGCCGCGGGCAATGATATCCACCAGAATGTTCTCCTGGTCTTTGCCGGACTGGAACTTGGAAGTCAGATCCGTATAGCCGCCCAGCTCGTCATTTTCAGACTTGGTGGTGGGCAGGACGGTGGGCACGGAAGTATACCAGGGATTCTCGGCCAGCGCCAGTTCCGGATGCTTGATGGTGCCCAGGGCGATCGCCTTGGAGATCTTGCCCGCGCCTTCCTTGCCGGCGTCGCAGGTGCACTGGAATTCGAAGGCCTGGCTCTTCATGAAGCTCAGGGTGGATCCGAGGAACTGACGGGCGTAGTTGGTGTAGTTCCCCTTGCCCAGGGACCACAGTTCGTCATGGGTCGCATCCGCAATCACGGGCATTTCAGCGCCGTTGAAGACGAAGGTCACATAGGAACCGTCATCGTTCTTCTTGATGAACTCGTCCGGACCGTAGCTCATCCGGATCACGCCTTCGGGAGAGTAAGCATAGTCGATCAGGGCCAAAGCAGCGTTCAGCTTGTTTTCATCTCCGGCAACACCGGCAATGGAAATGCCCCAGCCGTCCGTTTTCACAGAGCGCCAGGATTCGGTGAACCGCATGTACTTGCCGCCTTCGGTGCCGTCTTCCCAGTGAGCAACGGGAACCATGACCGCTTCATACAGTCCCTTGCCCTTCAGAACGGTCTCGTTGTACAGGGTCTGGGTCTGGTTGTAGTCGTAGTGCATGAATCCCAGATTATTTTCCAGATAGTTCTGGGTCTTCACGTCTTCGCCGTTGACAAACGCCTGGGAAATCAGGCCTTCCTCAACCAGGGCATGCATTTTGTTCAGGGCGATGTAGGTGGCCACTTCCTGGCGGGCATCGCGCAGGGTATTGTCCTTTTCCACATACAGGTAATCCTGGCGGGATTCCAGGCCGCGCACGCCGAACAGCATGCCGGCGAACCGGAACATATCCACCCGGCGCTGGTTATTGGCGTCTTCGCGGGTGAACAGGCCCTGGATTTCATCCGTGCCGTTCAGCGTCTGGGGGTTGGCGACTACGCAGCGGAGCAGGGCAACCATTTCGTCCACGTCCCAGCAGGCGTTCTGTCCGATGAACAGGTTGCTGCGGGTGGTGCCGTAATATCCGTTGTAGGTCTTGTCAATATACTCGCGCAGCATGTTGACAGCCTTGTCTCCGGACAGCGTGTTGTCCATTTCCGCGTTCATCTTTTCGATGATGTTTCCGTAGGCGTCATAATCCTTGGTAACAATTACGGTCGCGGTGCCGTCTTCGTTGGGAGTCTCGATTTCGATCTTCCCGCTGGTGGGCATGTAGGGGGAATACGCCTGCTTGGTCAGAACCTTGACAGAATCAGCCGTGAATTCGCCTTCGCCGTCCAGCAGCTTCTGCACCCAGTCAATCCGCATCAGGGGCATCCGTTCGATATCGTTCACGCCGTCAAAATAGGGGCTGAAGTAAATCGCGCCGGTGTCCGTGTTGCCGGTGATGGACAGGCGGACAATGGGGTTCTCGTCCAGATACTTCTTGAAGTTGGGCATTTTGTCCAGGTATTCGGCAATGTTGACAAGCTTGCCGGCTTCGCCGTTTTCGCTCAGCTGAGCCGCGCTGCCGGACACGACATCCACTTTGTCCAGCTGCTCTTTCCAGTAGTCGAATTCCTTGGTGGCGCTGTTGCCCTGGTAGAGGCTTTCAAACTTCACCTTCAGGGTGTCCTGAACCGCAACCCAGGTGGGTTTCAGGTCGCCGGCATGATAGGTTTTGCCGTCCGCCAGGGTGATACCGTCACCGGCCACTTCGGCGTCAAACAGCAGACCGGTTTTCGCGTTGTTGTAACCGGTAGCCATCCGAAGGACAGTGCCTTCTGCATAGGGGAGCGCGCTCTCGGCACCGGCAAAGCTCATCACGGACAGAGCCAGAACAGCTGCCAGCACCAGAGAAAGAATCCTGGAAACTTTTTTCATGGGGTTACCTCCTTTTTTATTTAAACGGTCGGTTTTCCTTCCGTTTGAAAACAGATTATTCCTTCACGCCGCCGACATTGGTTCCCTTGGCGAAATATTTCTGGATGAAGGGATAGATAATCAGAATGGGAATAATGGAACAGACGATCAGCGCGTAAATCATGGAGTCGGGCGCGTAAACCCGGTCCCAGCCGGTCATCTGATCCGGATCGGTGTACATTTCCAGCTGCAGCCGGATAAACACCTGCAGAGGATGTTCGTTTCCGTTGGAAATCATCTGCCGCGCCCAGAAATATCCGTTCCAGCGGCTGATGGCGAAGAAGAGAGCCACTGTGGCGATGGTGCTCTTGCTCATGGGGATGTAAACCTTATTCAGAACCTGCATCTCCGTGGCGCCGTCCACGATCGCGGCTTCCTCGATTTCGCTCGGAACGTTCTCAAAGGCGTTCCGCAGCAGAATGATATTCATCGCCGCCATACCCATGGCGATGACCACCAGCCACTTGTCGTCCATGATGCCGACGGCGTTGAACACTTTCTGGGTATCCAGATAATTCAGATACTGGGGAATGATGCCGGCGCTGAACCACATCGTGAATACCAGGAAGAAATTGAAGGTTTTCCGGAACAGCAGCCGCTTTTTGCTCAGGGCGTAAGCGCCAAGGATGGAAACGCCCAGCGCCCACATGGTACCGTAGAAGGTCAGGAAAAGCGTATTCGCGTAGGAGTTCCAGAACATATTGTTCGAGAACATGGCGCCGAACGCTTCAAACTGAATATCCTTCGGCAGCAGCACCACCTGGCTGTATTCCACCGCATGCCGTCCGCTCATGGAAGCGGAGATTGCATAAACAAACGGATACAGACACATCAGGGCAAAGATCGTGAGGAAAAGGTAGCTCAGGATCTTGAAAATCAGTTCGGAGATCTCCAGTTTTCTTTTCATGCCGGATCCCTCCTTAATAAAGCGACGTGTTGGACGCCTTGCGTGCGATCGTATTGGCGCCGATCACCAGCAGCATGCCGACCACGTTGTTCATCATTTCTGCCGCGCTGGCGATACCGGTGCCCGCGCCGCCGCCCAGGCCGGTCCGGTAGGACAGGGTGGAAATAACGTCCGCCGTTACATAGGTCTTGGTATTGTACAGCAGCAAAACCTTTTCATACCCGATATTCAGGAGGCTGCCGATCCGGGTGATCAGCATGATCACAATCGTGGAAAGGATGCTGGGCAGTACGACATACCGCATCTGCGCCCACTTGCCGGCGCCGTCAATCTGCGCCGCTTCGTAGCTGGTGGGTGAAATCGCGATGATGGCCGCGAAGAAGACAATGCTTCCGTAGCCTGCTTCCTCCCAGATGCCGCTGATCTGGTAGATCGCCCGGAAATAATCCGGGTTGTTCAGCAGACCGGCGTTTCCGACCTCTTTGGAAATCAGGCCGAGGCTTGAGAGTGCCTGACTGACAATGCCCATCTCGCCGATGATGGATCCCTGCTTCACCAGCATGGTGACCAGGGAGGTCATAACGACCGTGGACATGAATTTCGGCAGATACGTCATCACCTGCAGGGCGCTGCGGGCCGCGTTGGAACGGACTTCGTTAAAGAACAGCGCCAGGATGATGGGCATCGGGAAACCGAAGCACAGGCCGTAAAAGCTCAGCAGGAAAGTATTCCGCATGGCCATCCAGAAGTTCTGGCTCAGGCTGTCCCCGCCCACAAGCAAGCGTTTGAAATAGCTGAACCCGGAAAACAGCTGATCGTTTACCGGCAGCACGCCGTCCGGCACCTTGAAGCTTCCCAGCAGTTCATACATGGGAAAATAGCGCCAGAACAGGAAAACCAGAAGCATCGGTACAAGCATCACGTACAGCCGCCAGTCTTTCACAATGGTTCGGCCCACGTTCAGCCAGTAGTGCTTCTCAACATCGTCCCTAACCGCTTGCTCCGGATCCTCATGATAGGTGCCGCTGGCCTCATCATAGATCAGGTAATCGCCGGCTTTTCCTTTCATGCAATCCCTCCTTCCCTGTTCTTCGGGTCATTGATCCGTCTGAGATAATGCTCCTGGTCCTCCAGCATTCCGTCGAGCCGGGAGGTAATCCAGACGATTGCCAGTGTAAAAATATAGGATACCGCGTCCGAAGTAATGAAAAGCAGAAGCTCCTCCGCCTTCGTTCCTGTGATCAGGGCTATCAGAATTCTCCCTGCCTGCATGCTCAGCAGAACCAGTGCCGCAAAGAGAAAATTCAGCAGGATATTGTTCCTGAGCTTTTCCCAGCCCCATTTTCTTTGCAGCGGCCAGACAGCCAGAGCCGCCAGGTTACCCGCCGCGTAAACCAGAAACTGAAGTCCTGTCCCCCGGGATACCAGTACGGTTACAATTCCGCCGATCACAGCATGGACAGCGCACCAGGGACCCCAGCGGACCATGACCACCGCAGTGACCGCAGCCACCGCGGATACTGTCCATGGTTCCTTGGGAAACCATTCATTGGCTGCCCGCACCAGAATTGTTTCAAACACAATCAGAATCACCGCAAAAAGCGACAGATCCACAGCACGGTAACGGCTTACCGTCATATGCCCCTGCATGGCGTCCCCCCTGGCTTCATTCTGTTTTCATTACTGATACCGTTACAATCATAACCGAAATGTATGCTTTCGTAAAGACTTAATTCTTTAAAATTGGGTTTTTTTCTATTTTTCAGGGCTGTTTGCCGATGTAGGCCAGGATACCGCCGTCCACATACAGGATATGACCGTTCACAAAGTTGCTGGCGTCGGATGCCAGGAACACCGCCGGTCCCTGCAGGTCTTCCGGGGTGCCCCACCGGGCTGCCGGGGTTTTCGCGATAATAAACTGATCGAAGGGGTGGCGGCTGCCGTCCGGCTGCTTCTCCCGCAGCGGAGCTGTCTGGGGCGTGGCGATATAGCCCGGTCCGATACCGTTGCACTGGATGTTGTGTTCGCCGTATTCGGAGCAGATGTTCCGGGTCAGCATTTTCAGACCGCCCTTGGCCGCGGCGTAGGCAGAAACCGTTTCCCGTCCCAGTTCGCTCATCATGCTGCAGATGTTGATGATCTTGCCGTGTCCCTTCGTGATCATCGACGGAATGACTGCCTTTGCGCAGATGAACGGGGCGTTCAGGTCCACGTCGATCACCTTCCGGAATTCCGCCGCGCTCATCTCGATCATCGGAATCCGGCGGATAATGCCGGCGTTGTTGACCAGGATATCAATGACACCGACTTCCTTTTCAATCTGGCTGACCAGCGCCTGAACCGCGTCCTCGTTCGTCACGTCGCAGACATAGCCTTTTGCTTCAATTCCCTTTTCCGCGTAGGCTTTCTGACCTTTGTCCACCAGTTCCTGGTTGATGTCGTTAAATACGATCTTCGCCCCGGCGGCCGCATACGCTTCCGCGATGGCAAATCCGATTCCGTAGCTGGCACCCGTAATCCACGCAATTTTCCCCTTCAGGCTGAAAGCATTCATTTCCATTTTTCTTTTCCTCCCTTTATCTCAGATCCGTCGTCGCAATATTGTCCATGTCGTCAAAGGCCTGGTTCTCGCCGCCCATCGCCCAGATGAACGTATAATTGCTCGTTCCGGCGCCGGCGTGGATGCTCCAGCTGGGGGAGATCACCGCCTGCTCGCTCTGCATGACGATATGCCGTGTCTCCTGTCCTTCCCCCATCATATGGAATACCACATTGTCCTGCGGCACTTCAAAGTAGAAGTACACTTCCATCCGCCGCTCATGGGTATGGGCCGGCATTGTGTTCCACACGCTGCCGCTTTCCAGCACCGTCATGCCCATGGAGAGCTGGCAGGTTTTCAGTACGGAGGGATGAATAAACTGGTTAATCACCCGTTTGTTGCTGGTAGCCGCGTCCCCGCAGGGTTTCTTCGCTGCGTCCGCAATCCGGATCAGCCGGTTTTCATAGCTGCAGTGCGCCGGGGCAGAAACGAGATAGAATTTCGCCGGTTTTTCCGCGCTGTCCGAGGAAAACAGGACTTCCTTCGCGCCTTTTGTAATGTACAGGCAGTCCTTGTATCCCAGCTCGTAAACCGTTCCGTCGACGGTCACCTTTCCGGCTCCGCCTACGTTGAACATGCCGCATTCCCGGCGCTCAAGGAAGAAATCTGTGCCGAAGTTATGCCAGACATCGATTCCCTTGTCGATGGAAACCGTTTCCTTCACCGGCATAATACCCATCGTCACCATCCGGTCCACATGGCTGTAGACCGCAGTCACCTGATCCGCCTCGAACAGTTTTTCGATCAGGAATTCCTTCCGGATCTCTTCCGTTGTATAGCGCTTGAAATCCCGTTGGTTGCAGCTGTAACGAATGTCCATTGTTCTCCCTCACTTCTCTTTGATTTCTTCCGTGTTTTCCGCGTCAATCCATTCTCCATCCACACCCTCATAGCGGACATGGTCCAGGGTAACCTTCCGGACGTTCTTCAGGATCAGCCCCCGCCTGCGGCAGGGTTCCACCTGCTCCGCCATTACCGGAACCAGAGCCTCCGCGTCCGGATCAAAACAGAACGTGCAATCCTTCAGCGCGATATGTTCCACCGGCTTTTCCGGCAGTCCCAGGACATATCCGGCACAGGCTTTGCATCCGTCTGCCTGAACCTGTTCAAAACGGATCTCACCGATCCGCGGTGTGGTCTCATCCACCGGTTTTTTCTCCCGGCTCTGCACCCATTCACTGTGCCCGTCCGGATCGCAGAAGTACATGCTGTTGACGATCAGCGGCATTTTCACCCCGTCCATCTGAACCTTTTCGAACAGGATGTCTTCAATGACGCCATCTTTTCCGCGCCCGCGGCGGGTCTTGACCCGGAGCCCCCGGTCATTTCCCTTCATGTAGCAGTGGTGCACCCGTACTTTCCGGATTCCGCCGGCCATCTCGCTGCCGAGCGTCACGCCGCCATGGCCGTCCAGCATTGCGCACCAGGCAATTTCGACATCTTCGCACGGCCGGTGATATTTCCTGCCCAGGCGGATTTTCCCGGATTTCAGGGCAATGCAGTCATCCCCGACGGAGATCTCTGTTCCCAGCAGACGGACATTCCGGCAGCTTTCCGGATCAAATCCGTCTGTATTCGGGCTGTCATAGGGTGCACGGATCTGCAGATCGATAAAATCCAGGTCCTCGCTGTAAGCGGGATGCAGGTTCCAGCTGGGGCTGTTGACGAAAGTCAGTCCCTGAAACAGCAGTCTTGCGCACCGCTGGGTATAAATCAGGTTCCCCCGCCAGGCGATTCGTTTCTCTTTCGGTCGGACCCACCAGTCGCCTTCGCTGCCGCGTCCGTCAATGACGCCTTCACCGATAACAGCCGTATCTGTCACGTCGATCCCGGTCAGCGCGGAAGCGAATCCGTTCTCGCTGTTTCCTTCCCACAGGCCCATCAGGATCTCCCCGTCCGGATTCTCCGCGGGGATCACCTCCGGCAGAATCGGAAAACGTGTCCGGTCTGTCAGCAGGAGCAGCGTCGCGCCGCCGGCGATCTCCAGTGTGATGCGGCTTTTCAGAAACAGCGGGCCGGTCACATAATCTCCGGCAGGAATCAGCACCCGGCCGCCGGCCGGACAGCTGAGAATCGCCGCCTGCAACATCGCCGTATCCTCGGTGACGCCATCGCCTTTCGCGCCGAAGTCACGCACATCCAGCGTACACAGTTCCGGTTTTGTCCGGAACGCAAGTGTTTCCGTTTTTCCGTTTTCCGTCCGGCTTTCCAGGGTATAGTCGGTATCCGGTTCCAGATCAAAAAAGGAAACAACCGAACGGTATTCTTCTCCCCGGTCCTCTCCGTTCAGGAAAAGCTGCCGCTTTTCACGGGCCTGATAGAATCCCTCCGGATCCAGCAGCACGCTGCAGCTGCGGGATGTCATGCACAGTGTTTTCATCTGATTGTCTCCGGCCTTCCCGTTCTTTTTCCCGGACAATTCAGCTGAATTGCCCTGTTTTGCACTTCTCAAGCTTTTTACACTTTTTTCGCTTCAAATCCGAAGTAACGCCTGGCGTTATTGCAGCTGATATCCTCCACAATCTCCTTCAGCGTCTCATAATCTTCAGGATAGAAACCGTCCTCCACCCATTCGCCGAAAATCCGGCAGAGAATCCGGCGGAAATACTCATGCCGCGGATAGCTCAGGAAACTCCTGCTGTCTGTCAGCATTCCGATGAAACCGGCCAGATATCCGAGAGACGCCAGGCTTCTGAGCTGTTCGCTCATGCCGTCAAAATGATCGTTGAACCACCAGGCGGAACCGTGCTGGATCCGGCCGACCGCGGTTTCGTTCTGGAAGCACCCCAGGATGGTATCAATCGCCGCGTTGTCGTTGGTGTTCAGGCTGTAAAGAATGGTCTTCGGCAGTTTTCCGGTTTCCTCCAGCGCGCCGAGGAAAGCGGCCGTCTGCGCGCTGGGCGCATAATTGTCCACGCAGTCAAACCCGGTATCCGGCCCCATGGCACGGAAAGTCACAGGATTGTTATCCCGGCGGCACCCGTAATGCAGCTGCATCACCCATCCGCGTTCGGCGTACTCCGCCGCCATCGCGGTCATGAACGCAAACTTGAATTTGGCTTCCGCATCCGGATCCGGCAGTCCGCCTTCCATCCGGGTCCGGAAAATGTTTTCAATTTCGTCCTCCCCGGCCGGTGCGTACATAACATAATTCAAGGCGTGATCGCTCAGTTTGCACCCGTGGGCGGCGAAGAAATCCAGCCGGCGGTGCAGCGCTTCCTTCAGATCCCGGAACGATCCGATCGTCATTCCGGCAGCCGTTTCCAGCTGCGCGATATATTCCGTATAGGTAATCTTTTCAAGGTTCATCGCCTTGTCCGGACGCCAGGCCGGCAGAACCGTCACCGGGAAAGACTTGTCCGCGTCGAGTTTTTCGTGCCATTCCAGGGAATCCGCGGGATCGTCGGTGGTGCAGATGGTTTCCACATTGCTCATCCGGATCAGTCCGCGGGCGGAATAGCCTTCGCTCTGCAGTTTCGCGTTTGCAAAATCCCAGACTTCCCTGGCCGTTTTTTTATTCAGGATGCCTTCATATCCGAAAAACCTGCGCAGTTCCAGATGGCTCCAGTGATACAGCGGATTGCCGATGGATTTTCCGAGCACTTCCGCGTATTTCTCAAATTTTTCCCAGTCGGAAGCATCCCCGGTAATATATTTTTCCGGAACTCCGGCGGAACGCATCAGACGCCATTTGTAATGATCGCCGCCCAGCCAGACCTGCGTAATATTCTCGTACCGGATATCCTCAAAAATCTCCCGGGGGCTCAGATGGCAGTGATAATCGATGATCGGCTTTCCTTCCGCCGCTTCATGATACAGTTTTTTCGCTGCTTCCGTATTCAGCAGAAAATCCTTGTCCAGGAATGCTTTCATTTTTTTCTTTTCCTTTCACTGCGATTTTTGACCCGGTGCCGGTATTACCGCTTGACCCGGGCGCTGCCGTTCTTCATGATGGATTCCACTTCTTCCCTGCTTGCCATGCTGGTATCTCCGGGCGTGGTCATCGCCAGCGCGCCGTGAGCCGCGCC
>CAMJTZ010000036.1 GCA_946408865.1 uncultured Clostridia bacterium | reverse complement strand
TCGGACTGATTCCGGAGAACGGCGCCTTTGAAGCGCTGGCCGCGCTGAACCGGTATGGATACTTCGACAGCGACGAGCAGTGTACGACAAAAACACCCGGCGTGTTTGTGGCCGGGGACTGCCGGAGCAAGAATGTGCGGCAGCTGACAACAGCCGCCGGAGACGGCGCCACCGCGGCGCTGGCTGCCTGCAGATATATTGACGCGATGTAACGGCCGGAGGCCGGCAGACGAAAGGAACGTGAACTTCACGTTCCTTTTTATAATATCCAGTCGGGGTTTTCAGCTCCGCAGAAGGGGCAGCGGTTGCTCTGCTCCTCATCGGCAAAGGTTTTGCCGCAGGAAGGACAACGGCGGCCGAGAAGATAATCGCGGAAAGCGTAGAGAACAATGTTGGCGGTCTCCTCGTTCAAAAAAGAACGGTCACGGTCTATGGACGCCAGACGGCGCATCCACGCGGTGCGGCTCAGGCCGAAAAGGGAGGATTTTGCCTGCTGCGGGCGGTTATAGCGGATCACGTCGACCACCGGGACGGGTGCCGTCATATTCAGAGCGAAGGCGTCGGCCTCCGCTTCCAGGGAAGGATCGTCCGGCCGGGAGGGATCCATCCTGTCCGGAAAATCCCGGTAATGATTCATGAAGATATGGCCCAGCTCATGGAAGAGCGCCAGACGGAGCCGATCCGGTTCCGCATCGTCGCGGAAGACGATGCAGAAGGCCGGGTAGGATACGGTGACAGCGCAGGCTGAGCGCAGGGAATCGAAGATATCGTAGGGAACCCAGAGAGGATAATTCTCCACCCGGGAGAGAGGTACCAGCAGGATACCGGCACGGGCTGCCAGGCTGCCCGGATCCATCGGGAGAGAAGCCGGACGGCAGTCCGCCAGCACAGCACAGGCATAGCGGACAGCGCGGCCGGCTTCGGGCTGTACATTCATGGCATAACCTCATGTTTCAGTGACCTGATGCCAGGGATCAGTGACTGGATATTCTTTTTCCGCTGGCATATATTGTAACACAGACAGGGAGGGATCACAACTGACGCAGAGGCCGGGAATTGTTGCAAAGCAAGGGTCATCATGCTATAATCTCCCTGTTCCGGATACCGGAACAGGAATTTGTTTTTTACGGACAGTAACCGAAAGGATTGAATGCGTTCATGGGCTTGTGGCTCGCCCTGATTCTCTGTATAGCTCTTTCAGCTTTCTTTTCCGCGACAGAAACGGCTTTCTCCGCCTGCAACAAAGTCCGACTGAAGATGGTGGAAGGCCGGCGGAAGGAAAAGGCGCAGACTGCGCTTTCCCTGCTGGAAAAATATGATTCCCTGCTGACAACCGTTCTGATCGGCAACAACGTTGTGAATATCGCGGGCACCGCCATCGCCACGGTGCTCTTTACCACGCGGATTATGGGAACGTCAGATGAAGGCACGGGCGCGACGGTGGCTTCCGCGGTGATGACCGTACTGGTGCTGTTCCTGGGTGAGGTAGGGCCAAAGACGCTGGCCAAACAGAAACCGGAAAAGTTCGCCATTGCGGTGAGTCCGGTGATGAATGTGCTGGTGGCGCTGTTCAAACCGCTGGATCTGCTGTTTTCCGGATACCGGAAACTGCTGGCGAAGATGATCAAGCCGGAGGAGGAAGAATCCCAGATCGAAGAGGAACTGATCACCATCATCGATGAAGCCCAGACCGAGGGCGATATCGAAGAGGCGGAAGGCGAACTGATCCGGTCAGCAATCGAGTTCAACGACCAGAACGCGGCAGATATCATGACGCCCCGGGTGGACGTGACTGCCATTGAGGATACAGCAACGCTGGAAGAGGCGGCTGATCTGTTCCGGAAAACCTGGTATTCCCGGATCCCGGTTTATCATGAGGATCTGGACCATATTGTCGGTATCCTGAACGAGAAGGATTTCTACAAGATGACCCACGACGGGTGCGACAGGATTACCGATATCATGAAGGAGCCGTTTTTTGCCCCGGCAAGCCTGTCCATGAGCAGCCTGCTGAGACAGTTCCGCTCCAGCCAGTCCCATCTGGTGATCCTGCTGGACGAGTACGGCGGAACGGAAGGCATCGTCACCATGGAGGACGTGCTGGAAGAACTGGTAGGCGAAATCTACGACGAGCATGACGAAGTGAACGAGGAAGTTGTCGAGCACGAAGACGGGACCGTGATGGTGGACGGCAGCATGCAGCTGCAGGAACTGCTGGACAAATACGGTCTGGAGAACGAATACGACGCGGACACGGTCGGCGGATGGGTCGGCGAAACGCTGGAAAAGGTGCCTGAAGTGGGCGACAGTTTCACCCTGGAGAAATACCGTTTCACCGTGGCGGAGATGGACGGATTCCGGGTGACGCGGGTAGAGATCGCGCCGCTGCCGGAAGAGGAAGCTGCCCCGCAGGAAGCGCAGGGAGAAGAAAACTGAATTTACGGATATACCGGACAGACCTGGGGAACAAACGGACGCGTGAAACGGAGGATGCCGGGATGAACGGGCTGACGGATGACACAAGCCGGGAAACGGAACTTGAACGGGCGATCGAGAAAAGCGAAGCCGCGGAACGAACGATTATCCGCGTGACCTCAGAGCTGCGCGAACGCAACCGTGAGCTGGCCCGCACCAACGACGAGATCATCGAGATGCTGGGCGACGTGGTGGAACTGCGCAATGAGGAAAGCGGCATGCATATCCAGCGCGTCAAGGCGTTTACCCGGGTGCTGGCCAAGATGGTGAAGGAAAAGCTGCCGGAGTACGGTCTGACGGACGACGACGTGGAACTGATCACTTCCGCGAGCGCGCTGCACGATGTCGGCAAGATCATGATTCCCGACGCGATTCTGCTGAAGCCCGGACGGCTGACAGATGAAGAATTCGCGATCATGAAGTCCCACAGCGAAAAAGGCTGCCTGGTGCTGAAAAGGGCGCCGAAAAGCTGGAGCGCCCGGTATCTGAATATCGGGCTTGAAATCGTGCGCCATCATCACGAAAAGTGGGACGGCCGCGGCTATCCGGACGGGCTGAAGGGCGACGAAATACCGATCTCCGCACAGATCGTTTCAGTTGCAGACTGCTTTGACGCGCTGACAACGGAGCGGGTTTACAAACCGGCTTTCAGCGTGGACAAAGCTTTCCATATGATCCTGGGCGGGGAGTGCGGCGCGTTCAGCGAAAAACTGATGAACTGTTTCCGCGGCTGCCGGGAGATTTTCGAAGAACTGGCAGAGCATCCGGAACGCGCGGATGTGGTGGTCTCCACTTCCGTATACGGCACGGAGAAACTGCACGGTCTGCGGGTGCTGCTGGTGGATGATAACGATCTGACACGGGAGATTAACCGGGAAGTGCTCGAAAGGGAAGGCGCATCCGTGACCGAAGCCGCCTCCGGACAGGCCGCGATCGACCGGATTGTCTCCGGGGACAGGCCGGACGCGATCCTGATGGACATCGTGATGCCCGGGATAGACGGCATTACCGCCACAAAGGAAATCCGGCGGATCGAAGCGGGAAGCCGGACGCCGGTGACTATTATTTCCCTGACGGCAGAAGGATCCGACGTCCAGGTGGAGGAATGCCTGAAAGCCGGCGCGGACGACTGTATGGGCAAACCGCTTCTTGTGAGCGAATTTTCCAAGATTCTGTCTGCCCTGCGTAAAAAGCAGGAGATTGCTGTCAGCCGGAAACAATTGGAGGAAACCGCAAGAAACGCAAGGATGGATGTGCTGACACATGCACGGAATATGATCGCTTTCGCAGATCAGGTTGCAGAACTTACCGGCCGCATGGCCGGGAGCGTTGCGCCGGAATACGCGGTGGCGGTATGCAAAATGGACCATATCCGGCAGATTAACGGGCAGTATGGCCTGGAGGCGGGAGATCAGTACCTGAAGAACGGATACGGCCTGATTGCCGACGTGTTTGCCCATAGCCCGATCTACCGGACCGGCGAAGACGGATTCCTGGTCGTGCTGGAGACGGAAGACTATAAGAACCGGGAACTGCTGATGGCCGCGCTCCGGGAAAAGGTTGAAAAAGAAAAGGAGACGGCAGCCGAAAGCTGCCTCTCCATGGTATCGGGTATGGCGGTTTACAATCCGGAAACGGACGCATCCCTGGCGGAAGTGATTCAGCGGGCGGCGGCCGAAGCGGAAAGTATGCGGCAAAGCTGATCAGCAGCGAATCCGGCCGCCCTCCGGCATGAAGGGTCGGCGGGGGTTCCGCGAAGGGCGCCCGCTAAAGTCCGGTTCATCCGGAACACCCGGGCGCGGCGAAAATTCCGGAAAATCCAGGGATTCCATATGCTCGCTTAACCGGTTGCACAAGGCGCAGAACTGCGCCTTTTCTTCATCTGTGAGGCAGGATGTTTTTCGGGCTGCATCCTTTTCCTCCGCTTCCCGCATCGCCGCAATGAAAGATTTTCCCTTATCGGAAAGGTTTACGCGCTGTATCCGGCGATCCTCCTCACTGGCGGTGCGGGTAATCCAGCCGTCGTTTTCCGCACGGGTCAGAATCTCGCTGAGGGAAGAAGGACGCACATCCAGATATTCGCACAGATCGCGGGAGGAAACACCCGGGTTTTCCGCCACGCAGCTGAGCATGCGGCCCAGAGCAGGCGGGAAGGGCATCGGACGGTGATGTTCCGGATGATTCCCGCCTTCCTGACCGGGAATACCGCCAGCGGGAGGCGGGGGCGGCGGACAGCGCCGCAGGGCACGGGACAGCTTCAGCATTGCCAGGATCACTTCAGTATCTTTATTCATCAGAATCAGCTCCTTTCAGAATTGCTGCAGAACAGCATTGACATCATTGCTTCAAACAAAAATACGGTACCGAACAATTGAATTATAGTTCGGTACCGTAAAAATGTCAAGCAATCGGCAGGGAATCCTGGTTTTGTTTCCTGCAGGCACAGAGTGTTACAGATTATTCTTGTTTTTTGAATAAAAAAAGGCATATAATAAACGTGAATTCTCCGAAAGGACTACATGAAATGAAAACACGTCTCAGGCTGTTTGCGCTGATCTTATGTATTTGTCTTTCAGTGTCATCCATGGCTTTTGCGTCTTTTGAGTTTTCAGACGATCGTTTCCAGGGAGTTTTTACGACCGGGAACATCGATAAAATCATTGAAGAATACGAATTGTTTGACGGCTGGTACTGGACAGTACCGAAGCTGGTCACACAGACATTCCATGGCATGAAAGATATGCCAGGATGGACGGATACGGCGGTGAACAAAAACCATCGTTCTGCCTATATCAAAGGACAATACGGATGCCGGTGGCTTGCGAACCGGATTACGAACCCCAGCGCGTACGGAACATACGGTGAATGCTTCGGATTTGCGTCCTTTATCGGATATCTGCTGTCCGGTGAATACAATCCTCATCACAAATGGAATTACTATTACACCCTGGAAAAATCGGGCGGTCTGAAAGTCGGGGATATTTTACGCTGTGAGTTCACCGCAAAAGGCAAAACATACAAACACAGTGCGGTTGTTTATTCCGTTACAGAAGACGAAATCCTGTTCATTCAGGTTTCAGGAAGCAAGTATAACCGGATCAGTATCGGAACCGGATACATGGATGGATATCATGACAATCCCACGACGATCGGGGAACTGAAAAAGATTTCGAATTATAAAGTATGCCGTTCTCCGCTTAACGATATGGAGAAAGCGGAATAACATCAGAATGAACGGATCCAAAGGATGACATTTCTGCAAAAAACACATAACAGGATGAATGAAGAAAGAGATCATAGCTTTGAGATCAGCTTCCGGTCACACTTGCGGTAATAATACAGGCAGATGGCCAGAGCTGCGACCTCAGCGATCGGGAAGCACCACCAGACGGCGTATACATCGCCGGTGAGGCGGGCCAGCAGCCAGGCAGCCGGCAGCAGGACAAGAAGCTGGCGGGCCATACTCATGATCATGCTGTAGATTCCCTTTCCGACAGCCTGGAAAACAGTGGAAAGGATAATGCCGACCGCGGCAAAGAGAAAACTGGAAGAGATGATCCGCATGGCGACCACGCCGATGGAGGTCATCTGTGCGGTAAGTTCCGGCGCCTGATCAGACTCAAAGATGGACATCATCTGCCCGGGGAAGATCATGAAGGCCAGCGTACCGACAGCCATAATGACGCAGGCCCAGATCAGGGCGACTTTGATACACCTGTAGATCCGTTCCTTCAGGCGGGCACCGAAATTATACGCAAGGATAGCGATGATGCCGGTGGACAGGCCGAAGACCGGCATGAAGATAAAGGACTGGAGCTTGAAATAGACGGACATGACATTCAGGGCGGCGTTGGATTGCTCAAACCCGGAGAGAATGGAGTTCATGCCGACATTCATGACTGAGCCGATCGCCTGCATGACGGTGCTGGGGAAACCGACTGCCAGAATGCCGTTCAGGTCCGGCCGGTTGATTCTGCAGTCCTTCACGGAAAGGCGGAGCTCCGGATTATTCCGCTGATTGAAGACAAAACCAAGCAGGGCGGAAAGCCACTGGCCGACGACTGTCGCGATGGCGGCGCCCAGAACGCCCATGGGTTTAAAGCCGAGCCAACCGAAGATCAGAATCGGATCAAGAACAATATTCGTAACTGCACCGACCATTTGGGTGATCATGGACAGAACGGTGTTGCCTGTTGCCTGCAACATCCGTTCAAAGTAAATCGCCATGAAGATACCGGCGGAAAAGAGCGTTACGATTGAAAGATAGCCGGTACCCATCTCCAGGATGGAGGCAGCGTCCGCCAGGTTTTCAGAAACGACAAGGCGCATGACCGGGCGGGCCAGGAACAGGCCGAAAAGAACAAACAGCAGGGTGCCGCAGCCTTCAACCATCAGCCCGTTCCATGCGGCGATCCGCGCCTCAGGGGTTTTGCGCTCTCCCAGACGGCGGCTGACCAGGCTGTTCATACCGGTACCCATGCCGGTGGAAAGCGCGATCATCAGCATCTGGAAAGGAAAGGCCAAAGAAACGGCGGTAAGGCCATTGGGGTTATACTGGGAAACAAAAATGCTGTCCACGATATTGTAAAGCGCCTGGATCAGCATGGAAGCCATAATCGGAAGGCTGACTTTGGGAACCAGCCGGGTCATCTCCATGGTACCCAGCATGACGGAACGGTCTGATTTCTGCATTGCGCGGGGGATCCTTTCTTCAGATACATGCAAGCGCAAAAATACGCCGTGTAACTATAGCAGAAGAGGATTGTACAGTCAAGGCAGGATCATGTATACTGAAAGGGAAAACAAGGACAAGGAGCAAAACAGGAGAATGGAAATCCTTATCTGGCATGAAATAAAGAATCCGGAATGGTGGCTGAAAAAACTCGCTCAGTGCGACTGGACCGCGGGGCAGTATCTGTTCCGGCTGCTGTCAGAAAACCGGTTTCGGAAAGAATTCGGAGAAAATGCGGAGGTATTGCTGCTGACAGACGGAGCGAATCTGGCTTCTTTCTGCACATACGCAGCGAAGGATGATATTCCGGGTACGGATCTGACGCCGTGGATCGGATTTGTCTATACCGATCCGGCATACCGCGGACGGCGGCTGATGGGAAAACTGATCGCCAAAGCCGGGGAGATGGCCAGGGAGGACGGATATGACGCGATCTGGATTTCCACAAGAGAAGAAGGCCTGTATGAAAAATACGGCGCAAAGAAAGCCACTGTCATGAAAGACAGCAGCGGGGAAGACAGTGATATTTTCCGCTTGGACACCTACGGGTTTGCCGGGTGGGAACGCGCAGATGTGCCGGCAGTCAACGCGGAATACGCCGGAATCCAAACCCCGAAGGATCTGTATAACGCGCTGTGGCATGTGTGGTGCGCGGAAACCTGCGCGCCGCGGATGCGGAAGGACTGGAGTGAAGACGACCGAACGCTCGGCCAGTGTTCTGTCACGGCTTTCCTGGCCCAGGACATCTTCGGCGGGAAGGTATACGGCATTCCCCTGGAAGACGGCGGATTCCACTGTTACAACGCCGTCGGGGATTGTGTGTTTGACCTGACCAGCGAGCAGTTCGGGGACAGAACTTTTCGATATGAAAAAAATCCGGAGCAGCTCCGTTACGTGCATTTCCGGAAAGAGGAAAAACGTGCGCGGTACGAACTGCTGCGCGTGAAACTCAAAGCGTTTACCGAAGGAAAAACCGGGGAGAACTGAACCGGGAAACCGTATCAGTCGTCCGCAAAATGCTCCCGGGCGTGGAAGGATTTGCAGATCGTATTATAATTTCCAAATACAGTCAGATTGTCGCCAACCTCAAATATTGTATTCGCGTGGGGGCTGCAGGTTTTTCGCCTTTGCGCTCGACCAGCATCACCAGGATCCCGGTTTCCGCGCGCAAATGCGTTTCAGCGAGGGTTAATCCCCTGTATTCATCCGGAATATGGCGGAGCTTCACCTGGACAATGGATTCGGTGCCGATGTTGTCTAGCAGCAGAACTGCGTTGAAATCTTCCGTCCGGTTAAAGATGCGGTCCGCAAAACGCAGGAAAAAGCTGTCGATCCTGGCGCGGATTTTCGGCACACGCATGAGAACAAAAATCAGGGCGACGGTGCCCAGCGGGATCAGGAAGCCGAGAAAATGATGGCTGACCTGGGAAAGCTTCATGGAAAGGAATACGTTGATGAACGCGGATACAATGGTGATGTTGAATACGTATCCGAAGAGCATGGTAACCCGCGCGAGCCGCCGGCGGCGCCGGGAGGAGAGAACGAGTTCGCTTTCCCGTGTGGTAAATCCCGTGCCGGTCAGCAGGGATATCACCTGAAAACGCGCCCGGTCCGCCGTCAGCCCTGTGAGATGAAAGAAAAAGGTGAACAGCTCAATGATGACCCAATAAATTATAATGATAAAGGTAAAGAGCAGCAGTGAAGGGTAGATGTCCATATCTTCCTTTTTCCTCCGTTTTTCTCATCGCTGTTTCAGTTCCTGCGGAGCACTTTCCTGCAGGAATCAGAAGAGGCGGGGAAGGAAGGAATGGATACAGCGGCGCCAGACGGTCCAGTCGTGGCCGCCGGGAAAGGTTTCCCGGGTGATGTTCAGGCCGCGGCCTTCCAGCCATGCGTCGTCCGCTTCAAAGGTACTGAAATACTGGTCATCGGTGCCCATAGCGCGGTAAAAGACCCTGAAGGCCCGGTTGAATTCATCCTTTTTTTCAGCGAGGGCCATGTGCGCCTGGACATTGTCAGACGGCCAGGGGGCGCGCATGAATCCGCTGAAGAGACCGGCATAACCGAAAAGATCCGGATGGGTGAGGGTGGTGATGCTGGTCTGGAAGCTGCCCATGGAGAGACCTGCCATGGCCCGGTTCCATTTGTCCTTCAGGACGCTGTAACGGGATTCGATGAAGGGAATCAGATCTTCCACAACGATACGGGGGAAGAGCAGGCGGTCCGACGGATCACCTGTTTTCTTTATCATGCCGTTGCCCATGACGATAATCATTTCCTTCATGGCCCCGTCCGCCAGGAGCCGGTCGGCAATGCGGCCGGCATGGCCCTGATAGATCCAGCCGGTTTCGTTTTCACCGTAGCCGTGCTGCAGATAGAGCACGGGATACGCTTTGGCAGGATTCCAGGCCGGCGGGGTCCAGACCAGGCAGATTTCATGCTTTCCAGTAACAGAGGACGGATAGTAATGCCGGGTAACCGCGCCATGCGGCATGCCCTCCAGATCATCCCAGCCGGCCATATCGGCTACAGGGACATCCACAAAGTTCATGGGCCGGCAGCAGCCGTAGCCGATGGGCAGATAGGGACAGAGAACATCCGCGCCGTCCACCTTCAGGAAGAAATAAAGGAAGCCGGTTCCCATGTCGAAGGTGCCTTCCCAGGCGCCGTCCCCAACGGATTCGAGCGGGAAGAGCGTACCGAAACGGTCCACAGCCACCTCACGGGCATCCTTCGCGATGATCCTGAAATGCACTTTGCCGTCCGGCATTACGCGGGCGAACTGCTCCCCGTCCCGCCCTGGTTCGCCGGCATATGGATCAAAGGAAACGGAGATATCCAGCGGCTGCTGATCATTCATCATAAAACCCTCCCAGCTTTTTTGTTTTTGTCAGTATTTTTGTCCGTACAAAAGTATAGAAGAAAGATTCGGAACCGTCAATGGAAGAAAACGGCAGCAAGGCGCGTTTACTTGACAGAAACCCGGGAACGGGGTGTAGAATACAAGGCATGTAAGGAGGTATACGAACCATGAAGAAAATGATTGCGATGCTGATTGCCCTGATGATGGCGCTGAGCCTGACGGCGGCGCTGGGGGAAGATTATGACGACGTGCAGGACAATCCGGAAATGACAGCGATGTTCTACAGCGACTGGGTCAGCGGAACATCGCATATTATGATTTTCCCAATCGGCGAGGAAGCCAACGTTCAGGTGTGGAACGACGATGAAAGCATTCTGTGGCAGTACACCTGCGTATGGGACGCGGAAAAGAAAGTGCTCGCGACGAATACGGACGGATACGGCGAAAAGTATTCCCGGATTCTGGACGAGGAAGGCGCTGAAATCAGCCGGACGCTGGAAAAAGAAAATATTCAGGCTGTTTTCAGCCTGAACGGGGACGGGCACCTGATCTGGCAGGATGCGGAAGAGGATGCCGGCGCCGGCCGGACCTATGAGAAGATCGGCTGGTTTGCCGGGGACTGGGAGTGCACCGGGGAAGAAGGATCCCTGTATCAGGCCAGCATTATCTGGGACGTGGAGGAAGTACAGGGCGAAAGCGGAGCAGAAGCGTACTCCGGGTACAAGGTCAATATCGTGAAGTACGGTGCGGACGGCGTAAACCTTTACTGGGACTATACGGGCCAGTATGACCCGGAAACTGACAGCCTGAACGTTTTCGGCAGCAAATCCTACCAGACGGAAGAGGACGCCCCGATTGAAAACGCGTATGACAACGGATCTGCGATTTTCACGATGCACGACCAGTGTGTGTTCTGGCGTGATCTGACAGAAGAAGATGCCGGCAGCGGACTCGCATTTGAATCCGCCAACGGCTGAGGCGGACCGATGTATGTTCGGCGCGCGGAAACGCGGGATATTCCCGCGATCCTGAACCTGCTGGTTCAGGTGGATATGGTGCATCACCGGGGACGGCCTGATCTGTTCAAAGGGCCGGCAACCAAATATAACGCCGAAGAGCTGCAGGCAATCTGCTCCGATGAGGCGACGCCCGTGTTCGTCTGTACGGATGAAAACGACCGGGTGCTGGGCCACGGGTTCTGCATTCTGCAGCATTCCGGCGGCCCGTTGATGGCAGAGCACGACACGCTGTATATCGACGATATCTGCGTGGATGAAAAAGCCCGCGGCCAGGGAGCCGGGCGGGCGCTTTATGAACGGATCCTGGACTATGCCCGGGAAAAGGGATGTTACAATGTGACACTGAACGTCTGGAACTGCAATCCGGGCGCGATGGCATTCTATGAGAAGCTCGGACTTGTGCCCTACAAGGTCGGGATGGAAAAGATCCTTTGAAAAAAGTGCTGCGGGTCAACGACCCTGCAGCACTTTCCAAATTTCCACGATATCCCGGTGCCGGACGCTCCGGGGTTCAAAATGCAGCCCCCTTCTCCGGAACGGCGGATTTTACGTATTATATCATTCCGGAGTATCGGTGACCAGATCTGCATAGCGGAAAGAAACAAGAAAGAACAGATCCTTCGGAGCAACTTCCATCTGGAAGCCAACCCGCCCGGCGGAGACGAAAATCCGCTCCATCCTCTCCGCGGAAGTGTGCAGGAAAGTCGGGAACGGTTTTTTCATGCCCACGGGGGAGCAGCCGCCATGGACATAGCCGGTGAGCGGAAGGAGTTCCTTCTGCGGAATCATGGAGACAGCCTTTTCCCCGGAAGCCCGGGCAGCTTTTTTCAGATCCAGTTCCGCAGCGACGGGAATAACGAAGACATAATACCGGCCGGTTTTGCCGCGGGTGACCAGCGTCTTGAAGACAAAAGCCGGGTCTTCTCCCAGAATGCGGGCGATATCCTCGCCGGAGAGAGAAGGATCCGGAGAATAGGTATGGGCGGTATAAAGAATCTTTTTTGATTCCAGAAGCCGCATGACATTTGTTTTCTCGTCGTTTTTCATATGCACAATCCTATTTTCCGTATACTGCTGACAGCCGTGCTTCAGGAAAGGTCTGTCTAGAGGAGAGACTTCCCTGAAACACAGACTATTATATCCGCTGCGGCGTACAGGGCGCAAGAAGAATAATGCATGAAACCACTTGCACCGGATCCTGCGTGTTTTATATAATAATATTCAGAAGAAGCAGAATATTTTTTTCCGGAGGCTGACGATGAAACGCTGGAGGCTGATGCTGATCATCCTTGCGATGCTGCTGATAACAGGCGGGAGCGCGGCGGCAGCGTCAGCGCCGAAGGTGCTGATCTGCTGGACAGCGGAAGGCCGGGAAGTTTTCATCCAGCCTGAAGACAAGGGAAAACAACAGTATGTGCTGTACCTGCCCGGGGCTTTCAAAGGGCAGGATCCGGTTATCCGGACCGGACAGGAAACACCGCTGATCTGGGACGGGACGACGTATGAAAACGGAGCGACGCTGCCAGTTTCCGGTTATATCGGAAAGAACGTGATTTTCTCCCTGGATGGGGGCAGAACGACGAATACCGTTACCGTGATGCAGGGATCGGAGATTCCGGCGCTGTTCTTCACCGTGGCGGACAGCGACCTGAAGAAGCCGAAAACGAACATCAAACAACCGGCGGAGATGATCATGATCCGGATGGATGGAAGCGTGGAAGCAGCAGAAAAACTGACCACCTTCAAAGTGCGCGGGAACTCCACCTCCAACGCGCCGAAGAAGCCTTTCGAATTCAAGACAGAGAACAAGGTGAATCTGGAAGGCATGGGAAAGAACAGGACCTGGATTTTGCTGGCGAACTGGTATGATATATCCCTGCTCCGGAATCAGATCACCCTGGATCTTTGCCGGGAGATCGGGCTTGCGTCCACGCCGGACTGTCATCCGGCGGACTTATATATCAACGGAAACTATTACGGCCTGTACCTGCTGTCGGAGAAGATTCAGCTGAAGAAGAACCGCCTGGAGATCCGGGACCTGGAGGAAGCCTACGAGGAACTGAACGGAAAGGAAGCCTATGAAAAGGCACCTTTCCGGCACAGGTGGGGAAAAGCGGTATCCAGTATCCGATGGTTCGGGGTGAAGGAGGAACCGGAGGATATTACCGGCGGATATCTGATCGAGATTGAAAAACCCATCTACTACCAGGACGCTGAGGATCATTCGGGATTTGTGACGGATGGCGGAATGTGCATCACGATCAAGGAACCGAACCATACCGGGCGGCAGGGGGTTGAGTACCTTTCCGCACTGGTGAACGATTTTCACAACGCGGCAATGGCAAAGGACGGCATCAGCAAAAAGACCGGAAAGTATTACGCGGATTACATTGATATGCTTTCCTTCGCGCGGATGATCTGCGTGGAGGAATTCTGCAGCAACCTGGATGTATGGGCGGCAAGCCGCTTCATGTACAAGGATTCGGACAGCGTGGACCCGCTGCTGTACGCCGGACCGGGCTGGGACTACGACCTGACCTACGGAAACAAGAGCATTGGACTCCGGACCCCGGAGAAGGTGGATTTTGTTTATACACGCCTGCTCCACACACGCTATCTGTGGCGCTGGCTGCTGCAGCATGAGGATATGCAGCGGCTGACCCGGCAGGTATATGACGAGCAGATTCTGCCGGCAGCGGAAATCCTGCTGGGACGGCGGGATGCGCCGGAGTGCAGTACGATGAAATCCATAGACGCGTACCGTGCGGAAATTGAAGCATCCGCGGAAATGAACGGATTGCGCTGGAGGGGAAACCAGGTCAAGGGCACTGCACCGGAAAGCGGAGACACCTTCGGGGAATGCGTCGATTACCTGAAGAACTGGATTGCCATCCGGACGGACGCGCTGACGGAAAACTGGCAGCTGCAGTTTCGGAAGGCGGCGGACTTGGAATAAT
>CAMJTZ010000035.1 GCA_946408865.1 uncultured Clostridia bacterium | reverse complement strand
TGCGGAAGGCGGAATCCAACTGGGATCTGCGGCGGATCGACCGCTCTTTTCCTTACCTGCGGGTACTGATGCAGGGATGGCCGGGGCACCGGGAGGACGATCCGAAGCATCCGCCCATGGACCGGGGACACCGGGCCAAGATCTTTGCACCCTTTGATGCGCTGGACGGTTTTTCGGATCTGATCGGACAAAAAGACCGCCTCCGTGAGGAGACGGTTCCGGAAAAGACGGAGGAGAATATCTGCATTCCCTGGGAAGATCCGTGAGAGATTCAGGCGAACATCCATTCCACGATTTTCGCGATATATTCGCGCCAGAATACCATATCATGGGTGCCCTTGCTTTCATGATATTCGTGCGGAATGCCTTCCGCCTCAAGGAAGCTGTGCATCTGGCGGTTATTCTGCAGGAGGAAATCCTCCGTGCCGCAGCACATATAGATTTCCGGAATTTTCGCGCCGGAGGCTTTCAGCCTGCGCGCGAGGACTTCGGGATTCACATCCCGCTCCAGAACGGTTTCCGGATCGCCGAAACAGGCCCGGTAATAGGCGTAATTCGCGATGGCGTTGCCGCTGCCGGGTTTCATGGTTGCGACTTCATGTACGATGAGCGCGGAGGAGAGGGCGCCGATTTTACCGAAGGTTTCCGGATAGGCGAGGCCGGTATGCAGCGCGCCGAAACCGCCCATGGACAGGCCGGCAATGCAGGTGTTTTCCGGACCGCCGGCCAGATGGAAGGTTTTGCGGACATAGTTCACCAGTTCTTCTCCCACCATGGTCTGGTAGGCTGTGCCGGTGGCTTCCCCGTTCAGATAGAAGGAGTTTTCCGCCGTGGGCATGACGATGGCGAAGTTATACTTTTCCGGCAGACCGTCCGGCACCCAGTTGCCGGCTTTTCCTGTATAGCCGTGCAGAAGAAACAGGGTGGACATGGGGCGGGAATGCGCCTTGCCGGATTCCCACGGAACGCCTGCGGGGAAGTCGTTGGGAATGATCATTTCGAAGGTTGTGGAACGGCGAAGGGCATTGGAGAAATATTCGATCTGCAGTCTGGCCATGGGAAACTCCTTTCAGCAATCAGCATTCAGCCGGTTTTTTACAGTTCCGCTTCTTTGATTACAGCGTCAAAGGCGGGTTTGGTTTTCCGGTCCGCAGTGATGAGGAGGGGATAGCTCGCCTCCCGGCGGAAACCGGGCAGCCAGCTGTCCGCGTCTGTCACGCCCCAGAAGGTGACGGCTTCCACAGGAATGCCCTCCCGCACGAGGTTCCTGATCATGCCAAACCAGGAACGGTAAGCCTCGGTCAGCGCAGAGGTATGCGCTTCGTCGTCGCTGTTGCAGTGAATATCCAGTTCCGTGACCTGAAGCTTCAGCCCCAGGGCGGCATAGGCCCGGGCCGCGGTTTCGCAGGCAGCGATATCCGGGCCGGGCAGGACATAATGGCCCTGCATTCCCATTGTATCCACAAGGTTTTCCGCCTGCAGCATTTTCAGCACGCCGATGATGGCGTCCCGCTTGACGGGATCAAAGGCGTTGTAGTCGTTGTAGCACAGCGTCTGCCCCGGCGCCGCGTATTTGCGGGCAGCCCGGAAGGCGGCGGGGAGGAAATCCTGCCCGGCGGCGGTGAACCAGGGGCTGCGGGTCCGGTACAGGCCGGGACCGCCCTGATCCGGCTCAATCGCCTCATTTACGACATCCCAGGTATAGACCACGCCGGGGAAGCAGGTGTTCACATGCTCCATCACATCCCGGATATAGTTTTCCAGCCGGGCGAGAATCACTTCCTTCGGCGCGAAAGGCGCCTCCGGGTCATTTTGCCAGTTCTGCCGGAAAAACCAGACAGGCGTCTGGTTATGCCAGACCAAAACATGATAGCGCACGGACAAATGATGCTCCCGGGCAAAGGAGAGCAGCGCGTCCACCCGGGTGAAATCCACGGCGGCATGGCAGGGATCACCCTGCGCCATCGTACCTTCCAGGTTCAGCACGCTGTCCGGCTTCATCTGATTATCCGCTGTGACGGAGCTGAAATGGCGGCATACGATCTCCGCGAGTTCGGGATCTTGCAGCAGGCGGCTGCTGAGAGCGGCGCCGATGCGGAAAAACGGTTCATATGCTTTGCAGAGGGAAGGAGCCTGTGTTGCGGAAATCATGGCGAACCACCTCCTGAATCATAGAATCAGTATATCAAAAGAACGCGGAGCGCCGCAAGCGTTCCGCGCAGAAAAGCGGGTCAGAGGAGATTGCGCTGGATCTTGCCGGAGATGGTTTTCGGAAGTTCATCCCGGAAAACGATCTTGCGCGGGTATTTGTAGGGAGCGGTGTGCTCCTTGACGTACTGCTGGATTTCCTTTTTCAGCTCCTCGGTGCCTTCCGTTCCCTTTGTCAGGACAATGGAAGCTTTGACGATCTGGCCGCGGATTTCATCCGGCTCGGCGGAAACGCCGCATTCCAGCACGTAGGGGAGTTCCATGATGACGCTTTCAATTTCGAACGGCCCGATCCGGTAGCCGGAGGATTTGATAACGTCGTCGATGCGGCTGACATACCAGAAGTAGCCGTCCTCATCCCGCCAGGCGGTATCGCCGGTGTGGTACAGGCCATCGTGCCAGGCTTCCTGTGTTTTCTCCCCGTCCAGGTAGTATTCCCGGAAAAGGCCGCAGGGGATGGATTTGTCCGTATGGATCACGATTTCGCCGACTTCACCGTTGGCGACGGGATTGCCGTCCGGATCCACAATATCCACATCGTACTGCGGGTTGGCCTTGCCCATGGAACCGATTTTCGGCACGCCGCCGAACAGGTTGCCGATGGTCAGGGTCGTTTCCGTCTGGCCGAAACCTTCCATAATCTGGAGGCCGGTGGCTTTTTCGAACTGGCGGAAAACTTCCGGGTTCAGCGCTTCGCCGGCGGTGGTCATGTGATGGATGGAACTGAGGTCGTAGTTGGCCAGGTCCACCCTGATGAACATCCGGAGCATGGTGGGCGGGGCACAGAAGGTCGTGATATTGTATTTTTTGAACATCGGCAGGATATCCGCCGCGTCAAACTTGTCAAAGTCGTAGACGAAGACCGCGCCTTCGCACAGCCACTGGCCGTAGAGCTTGCCCCACAGGGATTTGCCCCAGCCGGTATCGGAAATGGTGAAGTGCAGTCCGTCCCGTTCGCAGCAGTGCCAGTATTTGGCAGTGACATAGTGGCCCAGGGCGTAGGTGTGCTTGTGCTGCGCCATTTTCGGGTTGCCCGTGGTGCCGGAGGTGAAGAACATCAGGGCCGGCTCGTCGCCGCAGGAAGCATCCTCCGGGCGGTGGTAGCGGCGGGTGAACAGCGGGTATTCGTCGTTCAGGCTGTGCCAGCCTTCCCGGGTGCCGTTGACCAGGATCAGCGTTTCCACGGAAGGGCATCCGGCCGCCGCGCGCTCAGCGATCTCGGCGGTATCCCCGTCAGCGGTACAGATCAGTGCCTTCACGCCGGCGGCGTTGAAGCGGTATTCAAAGTCGTGCTGCTTCAGCTGGTTGGTGGCAGGAATCGCGATGGCTCCGAGCTTGTGCAGGGCCACCATGCAGAACCAGAACTGGTAATGCCGCTTGAGCACCAGCATTACCCGGTCGCCCCGCCGGATCCCCAGGGAAGTGAAGTAGTTGGCGCACTGGTTGGAAGCGTCCTTGATATCCTTGAAGGTGAAACGGCGCTCCTCATGATGCTTGTCCACATAGAGCATGGCCAGCTTGTCCGGGTACTGGCGGGCGATCTCGTCCACAATATCAAAACCGAAGTTGAAGGTTTCCCGGTTCGGGAAGGAGATCGCGGTGAGCCGTCCCTGGTCGTCTTCCTTCGCATCGATGAATTTTTCGGCGACGAGGTGCCCCTCGTACCGCGCGGCTTTGGGGGCGGTCACAACTGCGGTTTCCACTTTCGGGCCTTCGCCGGGCAGAATCATCGCGAGGAAGACGCAGTCCTTTCCATCCACGGCGATCATGCCGTGCGGCAGGGAGGAATTATAGTAGATACTGTCGCCTTCATGCAGGATTTCGGTATGGTCGCCGACCTGCACCTTCAGGCTGCCGGAGAGCACCAGGTCAAACTCCTGCCCGTGATGTGTCGTGGTATGGATCGGCTCATTCTGCTGCTTTTCGGAATACTCGTAGCGCACCCAGTAGGGCTCCGCTGCCTTGTCCCGGAATTTCGGGGCCAGGTTTGAAATGGCGATGCCTTCCTCCTTCGCGGTGGTTTCGCCCTTACCGCGACGGGTCACTGTATAGGTGGACAGGAAGGCGTTGTGCCCTTCCAGCAGCTCCGTCAGTTCCATGTTGAAAGCCTGGGCGGCCTTGTAGATGAAAGAGAACGGCATATCCGTGCTGCCCGCTTCATACAACAGGTATTCGTCCGGAGTGACCTCCGTTTTTCCGGCCATTTCCTCCGGGGTCCATCCCATGATCTCCCGCATTTCCCGCAGGCGGGAAGCGATGGCTTTCAGCTGGGAAAGATCGGTCTGGGTCTGCATAATTGTTTTCCTCCTTTGAAAAACAAATCTTCTGAGAAACAAGTCATGGAAATAAAATGACCCGTCTCAGCTTTGAGACGGGTCATACTGACTCGCGGTACCACTCAAATTGTGTGTTTCCACACCTCTTCAGGCACTGTCATGCCCTATGCATTGACGCAGCAGTCACGGGAGACGCCTACTGGGGAACACCGTTCGGATCTCCGGCTCAGAAGCGATGGGATGAAGCTTCAGCCCGCCGGTTCACACCAATCCCGGCTCTCTGCGGGGCCTCCCGCTGTTCCGTCTTCGTCATCGCCTGTATGAAATTGCACGCATTGTAACATGCTCCCCTGTGACTGTCAAGGGCGTTTCGGAATTTCTTCTGTTTTTCGGGCGCGCGGACAGCGGAGGAGGCGCGCGGATGCTTGAAAACCGCGGTCGGAAGTGATACGCTTTCTGAAAAGGAACAACAGCGGAGGCGGGCATGAAAGCGAATAAACTGAGCCTTTTGTTTCCGGATCAGGACCGGATCACTTATGAAATGATTCCGGAGGAGAGCTGGCACGATCTGGGGCTGGACGCCGTGGCGGAAAAAGTGGCGGCACAGCCGACGGAACTGCTGATGATTCAGCAGGTGATGCGGAGTCTGACGCCGGATCCGGAAGTGACGGCGTTCCGGTGCGGCGTGTTTGAGGATATTCTGCGCCATCCGGAAATCCGGGAGCGGATGCTGAAACTGCTGGACCGGGTGAAGACTTTCTATGACTACGGCATCGTGCGGAAACACCAGGGGGATGAGTCCGGCCTGTGGGATCTGATGCACCGGCTGGAGGAATACCATGACTATATCGTGACGGTGGAGGAGATCCGCGTGTGCCTGGCGGAGAAGGATCTGAAATCGGACGGGATGATCCGCCTGCGGGAAGAGGTCGAAAGCATCTACCGGGATAACGGTTTTGCCGCGCTCCGCAAAGACGTGGAGGAGATGCGGATTACCGCGTCGGAAGTGAAGAGCCTGACGGTCGGCATCAATCTGAACGACCGGTTTGAAGCGATCAATATGGGCCTGATTACGGTGAACGCGAAACCGTTCACCCGCTCCGGCCTGCTGAAGAATTTTCTGACCGCCGTAACCCCGAAGGATGAGATTTACCCGGAAGCGGACTGGAACAAAAGCTACAGCTATTATCCCGCGAACGCGGGGACGGGATTCACGGACAGCATCGGCCAGATAGCGGAACGCGGTCTGATGATGCGGAACCCGATCGCGGCCATGTCGATGGCCCGGATTCCGGAGGCGGACGGATCCGCTTCCGTTCCCCGCCAGATGGACAGTTCCGCGACGATGCTGACCTCCCGGATTACGCGCAGGCTGCGGGAGATGCTGGGGAAATACCTGAACACCAGCGTCAAGGAAATCTCCGAACTGATACCGGAGCTGGTTTTCTATACCCGCTGGGCGGAATACATTGAGAAATGCAGGGCGGCCGGGTGGAAATTCTGCACGCCGGAGATCCGGAGGAATCCGGAGGGATCCGCCTGCGCGGAAGCGCAGGGATTCTACAATCTGAAGCTTATCGCTGCGGAAAAACCGGAGAATGTGGTCACCAACAACCTGGTATTCGACCGGGAAAAACGGACGTATATCCTGACCGGCGCGAACCGCGGCGGCAAAACCACGATTACCCAGGCGGCCGGACAGCTGTTCCTGCTGGCCCAAAGCGGTATTTCCGTGCCGGCGGACCGGTTCGTGTTCGATCCGGCGGATCAGGTTCTGACGCATTTCCCGGCGGATGAGGACAAGACGCTGGATCTGGGGCGGCTGGGAGAGGAGTGCCGCCGGTTCCGGGAACTGTACGGGAAGAGCACCGGGAAAAGCCTGATCCTGCTGAACGAAACCTTTTCCACAACCTCCTTTGAGGAAGGATATTTTATCGCGGTGGATGCGGTGAAGGCCATTCTGCGGAAGGATACCCGCACGATCTACAACACGCATATGCACAAGCTGGCAAAGGAACTGGACAGTGAAATCAACACGGAAGGCCTGCCTGGAAAAGCCATCTCCCTGGTGGCGGAAACCCGGGACGGAAAGAATTCCTTCCGTGTTACGATCGCGCCTCCGGAAGGGAAATCCTTTGCCCGGGAAATCGCCGTCAAATACGGCGTAACCTATGAAGCGCTGACCCGGGAAGAGCAATAGCAGCCGGTTTTCAGACAGAAGAGAAGCGGGGAGCCTCAGGACTGAGGCTCCCTGCTCTTTTTCCAGGCTTCCTTGTAGGCTTTTTCAAGCGTCCGGACCGGACGGGAAAGGCGGTTCCGGGCGATAAAGGCGGCGATGCCGTCCCGGACGCGGTTGACTTCCGCATGGAATTCCCGGGCGGAGGTGCGCAGGGCCGCGTTGCCGGAGGCGATAAGCTGTTCCGGCCGGTCGGAGGTAACGACCCGGATCCGGGCGGTGTTCCGGCCGTAGAACGTCGTCTGCTCAATGAAAGCGTCCGCCGTCTGCGCCTCCCGGGTATAGATGACGTAGATATTCTTGTATTTCTCGGCTTTTCCGGGATTGTCCGGCACGGCGTAGGCGTCGAACACCAGGACGACCGGTTTGCCGGTGGCGCCGGCGTAATCGCACAGCAGATCGCGCAGGGCGTCCCGGGCATCCTCCAGCCGGTCCGGCAGGAAAGGTTTCCATTCGTCCCAGGCGTGCAGGATGTTGTATCCGTCAATCAGCAGGATTTCACCGTCGGAGGGGGGAACAGCAGCCGTTTCCCGCTGCTTTTCCGCCGCGGCGGTCGGAGCGGCCGTCAGCTGGCGGGCTTTGACCGGCCCGTAGGTGCGCTCAAAGATTTTTTCCAGCGCAAGATCCTCCTCCCGGGTGCCGCGGTAGGCGGAAGCGGCGCCGCCCGCGGCGGGGGCGGGAACCTCCCGGCGGGAAAGATCCTTCAGCATCGGCAGGTGCATATGCGCGTCCGCTTCGCCCCAGGGAACGGTGACGCCGGCACCGTGGGAGCAGAAGACAGAATCCGGGGTATTCCAGATATCCCGGCAGGGATCATATCCTTTTTCACGGATCACTTTTTCCGGGTCGGAACAGGGTTCCCAGTCCAGAAAAGCGGCGGTCAGGCTGCCGCGGCCTTTTGTGAAGACGGCCAGCTGGCGGCCGTATTCCGCGCAGGCGGAGGCAGGAACCGCCGCGGACAGGCGGCGCAGGCTTTCCCCGGCGTCTTCCGGAACATCGAAGCGGCCGCCCATCAGGCTCAGATCGCTCATGACCCGGCCGACACAGTCTTCCGGTACGGTGATATCCAGCGTCATCCAGGGCTCCAGCAGGATACTGCGGGCTTTCATCAGCCCCTGGCGGAGGGCGCGGTAGGTAGCCTGGCGGAAATCACCGCCTTCGGTATGCTTGAGATGCGCTTTTCCGGCGATCAGCGTGATGTGCAGATCCGTTACGGGGGAACCGGTGAGCACGCCCACATGTACTTTTTCCCGGAGATGGGTTACGATGAGCCGCTGCCAGTTGAGGGACAGATCATCCGTGGAAACCGATGAGTCGCAGACCAGTCCGCTTCCGCGGGGCAGCGGCGCGATCAGCAGATGCACCTCGGCGTAGTGCCGCAGCGGCTCATAATGGCCGGCGCCTTCCACCGGGGCCTCAATCGTTTCCCGGTACAGCACCGTGCTTTCGGCAAAGGAAACATCGAGTCCGAAACGGTCCGCCAGCTGGGCGCGCAGTACTTCCAGGTAAACATCGCCCATGGAATGAACCCGGATCTCCCGGCGGGGTTCCACATATTCCACCTGGATGAGCGGCTCTTCCTCCTGCAGGGTTTCCAGGCAGTTCAGCACATAATGCAGATCGGCGCCGGGCGGCGGTACCACGCGGCAGGCGTAGCAGGGGCGGAGCTCCTGTTCCTTCCGGCCGGGATCGGTACCCAGCCCGTCCCCGGGA
This sequence comes from uncultured Clostridia bacterium, assembly GCA_946408865.1. Next base: position 6,032 of record CAMJTZ010000035.1, on the reverse strand, counting down.
AGCGCTTTGCTGAGCCCGACGACGCTGCAGACCTGCCCCGCGGAAACTTCCTGCACGGCCGTATAGCGCGCGCCGGAATACAGCCGGATTTCAGCGGCCTTTTCCGCCCAGAGCGTTTCACCCTCAGGGCTTTTCAGCGTCAGAAGGTCCCGGGCTTTCAGCGTTCCGCCGGTGATTCGCAGGAAGGCGAGGCGCGCGCCCTGCGGGTCCCTGGCCACTTTGTAAACCCGGGCTCCGAACGCGGCGGAAGGAGCCGGCCGCGGATCGAAGCGGGAAAGGAAATCCAGCAGCGGTTCCACGCCCTCGTTCCGCAGGGCGGAGCCGGAGAACATCGGAAAAATTCTGCGGCCGGCCACCATGGAATGGATCATCCGCTCCGGAACTTCGCCTTCGCGCAGATAGGCGTCCAGGCAGGTTTCGTCGCACAGGGCCAGCTTCTCCGGATCCGGAGAAGGAAACTCCACAATCTGGCCGGAGAGCTCCCGGCTGAGAGAAGCGGAAAGCGCTGCCGCGTCATGAGGCAGATCGGTTTTGTTCAGGAAGAGGATTACCGGCAGTCCGCGCTGCTCCAGGAGCCGCCAGAGCGTCCGGGTATGCGGCTGGACACCGTCGGCGGCGCTGATGACCAGCACAGCCGCGTCCAGAACATTCAGCGCGCGTTCGGTTTCGCCGGAAAAGTCGGTATGCCCCGGCGTGTCCATCAGCGTCAGGTCCGTATGATTCCAGGAGAGACGGGCTTCCTTCGAGAAGATCGTGATGCCGCGGTCTTTCTCCATCCTGTCGGTATCGAGAAAAGCGTCGCCGTGATCCACACGACCCTGGCGGCGGACGGCGCCGGAAAGGAAAAGCATGGATTCAGAGAGCGTGGTTTTGCCCGCGTCCACGTGAGCGCACAGCCCGATCACCGGTCCTGCTGCCATATCGTTTCCCCCTTCCGCTTTTTGTATGTGCATCGTATCATAACAGACCGGGAAAGAAAAGAAGAAAAGCTGTTTTGTACGGACAAGCCGGGCGGTTCCGGTTGAGCAGGGTGGGAGAATATGGTATAATGACCGACGGTATTCCGACGAACGAAACGAGAGAGAACCATGAAGAAACAATGGTACCGGCTGGATAACGCGGCGCTGATTTTCCCGGCCGTGATGCGAAAAAACTGGAACAATGTCTTCCGGGTTTCGGTAACGCTGAAGGATAAAGTGGATCCGGAAATCCTGAGCCGGGCGGCGGAGGATCTGCGGCCTCGGTTTCCCACGATCTACGTGCGGCTGAGAACCGGTTTTTTCTGGTATTACCTGGAGACCGTGGAGGAAGCGCCGAAGGCGGAGGAGGATTACGCCTGGCCGCTGACGCCGATGACAAGACGGAAACTGAAAAAATGCTGTATCCGTATTCTGTATTATCAAAACCGAATTGCTGTGGAGTACTTCCATTCCGTCACAGACGGGACAGGCGGCATGACTTTTCTGCAGAATCTGGCGGCCAGATACCTGACGCTGAAGGAAGGCGTGGTCATTCCGCCGGAAGGGAATATCGTCGATCCGGCAGAGGCGCCGAAGGCAGAGGAAGCCCGGGACTGCTTCCAGATCTGCGCAGCGGAAGCGTCGGTTTCGCGGGCGGAGGCGAACGCCTATCATACCCGCGGAAACCCGGAGGAAGGTCTGTTCCGGCACATCGTAACCGGCATCATACCGACGGGAGCGCTGCTGGAAAAGGCGCATGCGGAGGGCGTTACGGTAACGGCATGGCTGGCCGCAGTCATGGCGGAGGCGGTGCTTGCGCGGAAGAAGGCGGATCCGCTGGCCGGGAAGCGGAGCCACATCAAGATTACCATCCCGGTGAACCTCCGGAAGACTTTCGGGCTGAATACCCTGCGGAATTTTACGCTGGCGGTCAACATCGGGTTTGACCCGCGGCTGGGGGAATACACCCACGGTGAAATCTGCCGCCTGATGCATCATCAGCTGGCGGCGGAAACGATTCACCAGAGGATGGCAGGCCGGGTGACGACGAATGTAAACCTTCAGCGCAGCCTGCTGCTGCGGCTGGTTCCCCTGCCGCTGAAGACCGTGGCCATGCGGCTGGTATACGCCCTGAGCGGGGAAAGCAAAGGGAGCCTGAACATTTCCAACATGGGCGTGGTTACGCTGCCGGAAGCGATGGCGCCGTATGTGGAAAGGTTTGATTTTATTATCGGGGTCCAGTACTCCTATCCGAACAACTGCTCCGTGGTTTCCTGGAATGGAAAAACCTATATCAGTATGATCCGCGGAATCCGGGATTCGGAACTGGAACGGCTGTTTTTCTCTTCGCTGGTGGAGATGGGAATTCCTGTGGATATTGAAAGCAACAGGCGGTGAGTGAATGTATTGTGTATATTGCGGCGTGCGGCTGCAGGACGGCGCGGCGGAATGTCCGCTGTGCCATACCAAGGTGCAGGCGCCTGCGGTACGGCAGGCAGAGGAACCTCCCTATCCTGAAAAGTATCCGAAGCCGGAAAAGCAAAGCGGGAAATACCTGCTGTTCAGCCTGATGACCATTGTTTTTGCCGCGGCGGCGCTTTCCTGCATCATTTTCTGTCTGAAGAGCAGAGGGGAGGTCGCCTGGAGCGGAATCGCGGCGTTGGGCATAGCGCTGGGATGGATCTGCCTGGTGCTGCCGAGGCTGTTTTCCCGGTGGAAGCCGATGATCTTTCTGCCGGTTGATTTTGTCTGCCTGGGCGGATACCTGCTGTATATCTGTGTGAATACGGGCGGGCACTGGTTCCTTTCATTCGCTTTTCCGGTAACAATGATCACCGGAATCCTGACGGTGGCGGGCGTGGCGATGATGCGCTATATCGTGCAGGGACGGCTGCGGCTGATGAGCCTGCTGGTGATTGCCATCGGACTGAGTTTCATGCTGATCGAGTTTTTTCAGCATATTACGTTTCAGACGCCGATGTTTGTCTGGTCGCTGTACGGCATGACCGCGTTCTGCATGATCGGGCTGTTCCTGTTTATTGCGTCGTTCATTCCGTCGATGCGGGCAGCGCTGCGTAAAAAATTCTTCTTCTGAAAGATGAACGCAGGATGAATTTTCTGCTTCTGACGGAACAAATCCGGAGGTTTCAGCGTATAAATGAGTGAGCGGTATGCTCGAGGAGGTATTTGCATGCGCAGAAAAGCTGGAAGGTGGATTGCCTTCGGCCTGGTGTTTTGCCTGCTGGCGTGGGCCGGAGCGGCCGCGGCAGACGGGCTGCATACGGAAGTGGAAAACCCGCAGCTGGAAATGAACGTCAGGATCGGGTACAACGGACAGATCACCTACGGGAAAGCTTTCCCGGTCCGTGTAACCGTCCGCAATAACGGCGGAGACCTGGAGGGCATGCTGGCGGTGAACGGGTATGTCAATTCCGCGAAATACGACCGTTTTGAAACGGCGCTGTCCGTTCCTGCGGGCGGCGAGCGTACGGTCGTGCTGCCCGTGGTGGCGCAGTCCAGGCAGAACGTCTTTACGGTCGAAATCGTAAAGGACGGAAAGACGTTCTGCGCGGTGAACAGCACGCCTTCCGGCGTGATCAATCCCGGTTCGCTGATGATCGGTCTGCTGTCTTCCCGGCCGCGGAACCTGGCGAATCTGGATATTTCCCAGGAGAACGACACGCTCTTCCGCTATGAATTCTGGCAGACCGTGGCGCTGACGCCGGAGACCTTTCCGGAGGATCCGAAACTGCTGAACGCCTTCGGAATCATCGTGCTGGACGATACGGATCCCGCCCTGCTGACAGACAAACAGCAGCAGACGCTGAAGGACTGGATCCGTTCCGGGCATGTGCTGATTGCCGGCGGCGGAAGCACTGCGCCGCGCAACCTGGCTTTCCTGGACGGACTGACGGAACTGCAGCCCGCTGATTTTACGGTATCGGACGCGGTGCTGTCCGAGGTGGAAGGCTTTGCGGGCCTGAAACGCTCCGGAAGAAAAACGGAGATCACACTGGCAAAGCTCGAAGGGGCGGCGCCCGTCCTTTCCGACAGCGAGGGGAACGGACTGGTCTGGCGGGAAACGGTCGGAAACGGGCGGATCATCACGGTCGCCTGGGAAGCCGGAGACGCGGCGCTGAACACGGAGAGCGCGATGCATATCTTTTTCCAGCAGCTGCTGATCAAGATGGATTCCAGCCTTTACAACGGCCTGATGTATCCCGGGGAGGCGACCAGCGCACTGTATTCCGCCGGGGATGATACGAAAATTCAGGTCCGGAACAGTCTGCCGGCCGCGACGGCGGTGATTGCCGGGGCGGTCGTGATCTGCGGGGTCATGTGGTTTATCCTGAAAAAACGCAGCCGGACCCAGTGGATGTGGGCGGTGATTCCGGCGGCGGCGCTGGCAGCTGCGGCTGCCGTTACCGTAATGGCCGGAAGCTCCATGCTGAACAGTCCGGTTACCGCGACGACCGTCAATCTGGTGCAGGACGCGGAGGGAAAAACAACCCGCTATGTATTTGTGACCGCGGCGGCGCCGCGGCCGGGCCTGCACCGTTACAGCATGAGCGGGGAAGACCTGGAAGCGCAGCTGTATGACGACGGCTATTACTACTGGGCGGAAGAGGAAGATTCAAATGAACTGAAGGAACCGTCCCAGCTGCGGGTGGTTCAGATCAGCGGGGAGAACAGCTCTTCCGCGATGAACACAGGCACGCCCTGGGAGGTTGTACGCCTGTCCTCCGTGCGGACCGCGGAGCAGGACGGAAAGGTGGAGGCCCAGATCTGGATGGAGAGCGACGGCCTGCACGGAACGGTCCGGAACGGGCTGCCCTACGCCCTGAAGGAAGGCGTGGTGCTGAGCAATTACGGATTTGTGCGTGTTCCGGCGCTGGCGCCCGGGGAAAGCAGGGATTTTGCCCTCCTCGCGCAGGATGCGGCCGATCCCGCCAATCCGGAGTTTACAAACGGCGTTATGCTGCGGAATGTGACGTCCGGGGTCTATATGGTGCTGGCCGGCATGCGGCAGAATACGAACGCTGAAAGCTACGGAAGCCGGGAAACGATCCTGAGCGGAATGATGAACAGCGCCTACGACCAACTGACGCAGGACAACGGCACGGGAACCCGGGAAAACGTGATTTTCGTTTACTGCGCGGAACCGGAAGGGAATTTCGCTGCTCCGCTTACGGTGGACGGGAAGGAAGCGGAAGGCGGCACGGTGCTGCCGATGTACACAGCGAAAATCGAATACCTGAAGATCGGGAAGACGGGCATCGTGTTCCATGCGCCCGGAATGGACCGTGCGGTCCGCTGCGTGATCAATACAGAAGGAATGCCCATCGGCGAAATGGCCGGGGATCCGAATACCGGAAAAGGATATTACAACTATTATCCGCTGGCGGAACATCCCACTTTCCGCTTTTCCCCGGAGGATCTGGACCGGATTGACATCGAAAAGCTGTCGGTCGGCATGGAAGACTGGTACGAGAACGATGTGGCGTGCTTTGTGCTGAACACGAAACTGAAGACCTGGGTGGAAGTGAAGATGAACTCGCCGCTGAAACAGCCGGAGCAGTATCTGGACGAAGAAGGAAACCTGTACTGCCAGTTGCGTCCCAAGGCGTCGGACAGCTACCTGGATATTCCGGAGCCGACGCTGGCCCTTGAAGGAAAAATGAAGGAAGGAGGGGAGACGCATGCTGAGCCTTAATAAACTGACAAAAAAATACGGCAGTTTCACCGCACTCAACGGCCTGTCCCTGGAGATCGCGGACGGCCAGCTCCACGGCTTTGTGGGGCCGAACGGCGCGGGAAAGACCACGACGATGCGGATTCTGGCAACGCTGCTGAAGCCCACTTCCGGAACGGCGGCGATCGACGGGGTGGACGTGGTCCGGAACGGAACCGAAGCGCGGCGGCTGATTGGTTATATGCCGGACTTTTTCGGCGTCTACGACAGCCTGAAATGCTGGGAATACCTGGATTTTTACGCCCGGTGCTACCGGATTCCTGCGGCGGAGCGGAAGAAAATGACGGAACGCCTGCTGGAACTGGTTCAGCTTTCCGAGA